>JBJEZV010000110.1:0-14366 GCA_051887595.1 Comamonas sp. | reverse complement strand
GCATTCATGGCAGCCGCCAGATCGGAGGCCGACATCTCAGGCTCGGCAGCGGCTGCCGTCTCTGAATTTACGGGTTCAGACGGGATGTCTTCTTGTGCCCAACTGCAAGCACTGTGCAGAACAAGTGCTGAAAAAAGGGCCAAGCGCCAATTGCGGAGTGTGGAAACCATCGAACCATAATAATCCAAGCATTTACCGGCTGTGAGTGAAACCATCTGATGCCAGAACTTCCTGAGGTTGAAGTCACGCGCCGCAGCTTTGCGGCGCAGATTGAAGGCGCCAAAATCCTGTCTGTCACCATGGGTAAGCCTTTGCGCTGGCCGCTGGGCTGCGCGCCTGAGCAGCTCGTAGGTGCACACGTTCGCCAAGTGCGTCGGCGCGGCAAGTACCTGTTGCTCGATTTGGACCAGGGCATGCTCATGATTCATCTGGGCATGTCTGGCAGCTTGCGCTTTGCACCGCAACTGCCGCAGGTGGGCGTGCACGACCACTTTGACATGCACACCGACAAAGGCATTTTGCGTTTGAACGATCCACGCCGCTTTGGCGCCGTGATTGCGACCCAGGGCGAAGCTGATCCTGTAGCGCACAAGCTGCTGCAAAGCTTGGGCATGGAGCCGCTGGACGAGGCGCATTTTCGATGGGAGCCGTTCTACGCGGGCTTGCAGGCGAGCAAGACGCCCATCAAATTGCTGCTGTTGGGCGGCAAGCTGGTGGTGGGCGTGGGCAATATCTACGCCTCGGAAGTGCTGTTTGCCAGCCGCATTGCCCCCACAGCGCCTGCTAATAGCATCAGCCGCATCAAGGCCCGGCGCCTGTATGAAGCCATTCGCGCCATTTTGGCGTTGGCGGTCGAGCGCGGTGGCACCACCTTGCGTGACTTTTCGAATGCCGAGGGCATGCCGGGACACTTTCAACTGCAAGCTAAAGTGTATGGACGTGAGGGTCAGCCTTGCGTCCATTGTGCAACCCCGATCGCGCTGCTGCGACAGGGGCAGCGCAGCACTTTCTACTGCCCACGTTGCCAAAAAAGCTGAGCGTGCGGCGGTGGCTGCTTAAATCCTGATGTGAGCGCCCCCAGCACCGCTGCGTGCACAATGCCGGGCATGTTGCCCGCTGCGCGCGGGAAGGGCCTGTGGCGCTGTTCGCGGGCCTTGTTGTTTCTCTGCATTGCCCATCGTCCCTTGACCCATTCACTCCCCACTATTGCCACCGAGGTCGTGCAGTGGCAGGCCACGCATGGCCGCAACCATTTGCCCTGGCAGCAAACGCGCGATCCTTACCGCGTCTGGCTGTCCGAGATCATGTTGCAGCAAACCCAGGTCACCACGGTGCTGGGCTACTACGAGCGGTTTTTGGCGCAGTTCCCGGATGTGGCCAGCTTGGCAGCGGCGCCGGAGGACGATGTGATGGCACTGTGGAGTGGCCTGGGCTACTACACGCGCGCACGCAATTTACACCGATGTGCCAAGGCCGTGGTTGAGCAGCACGGCGGCGCTTTCCCGCGCAGCGCGGCGCTGCTGGCGACGTTGCCGGGGATTGGGCGCTCCACCGCGGCGGCCATCGCCTCGTTTTGCTTTGGCGAGCGCGCTGCGATTTTGGATGCCAACGTCAAGCGTGTGCTCACGCGCGTGCTGGCTTATGGCGAGGATTTATCCAGCACCCGCAACGAAAAAGCCTTGTGGGCTTTGGCCGAAGCCTTGTTGCCCACCGAGGATTTAGCGCGGAGCATGCCGCGCTACACGCAGGGGCTGATGGACCTTGGGGCGACAGTCTGCTTGCCGCGCAAGCCTGCGTGTTTGCTGTGCCCCTTGCAGGCGCAATGCCGCGCCGCGCAGCAGGGCAACCCGCAGGACTACCCCGTCAAAACCCGCAAAACCAAGCGCAGTTCACAAGCGTGGTGGCTGCTGGTGCTGCGCGATACGCACGGCAAGCTCTGGTTGCAGCGTCGCCCTTCCAGTGGCGGAGACACGGGCATCTGGGCTGGTTTGTTCAGCCCGCCCGTATTTGCCAGTGCCCAGGCGCTGGATGAAGTGCTCAACGCGTCGCCGATGCAGCAAACAGCGCGCACCGATTGGCCGGCGCAACTGCATGTGCTCACGCACCGTGATTTGTTCTTGCACCCGGTGGTGGTCGATGTGGAGGCACAGGCGCCCGCACTGGCTGCAACGGCCTTGGCCGATGGCGGCTGGTACACGGCTGCGCAGTGGCCCGAGTTGGGCTTGCCTGCACCCATACGCAAACTGCTGCAAGCGCTGTAGCGTCGAGTGAAAAGCAGCGAGCTATCGATAGTGATAGCTGCTTACCTAGATGTAGAGCGGTTTTGCGATATAAAACTATCGAAAAGCCTTGTCATCATTAGGCAAGCTGCTTTAATTTTTTAAGGCGCAGTAGGTGCAGCCAAGGCGCGTGCATCCATTTCACGGTGGCGGCGCAATGTGGCCCACTGGCTTTGGTAGCGGTCCGCCAGCTGTTCCACCAAATACACCGAACGGTGCTGCCCGCCCGTGCAACCGACCGCCACTGTGACGTAGCTGCGGTGGTTGGCATTGAGAATCGGCAACCAATGGTCCAGAAATTGGCTGATGTGTGCCTGCATGGCAGTGACATCGGCTTGCTGGCGCAAAAAATCCTGCACCGGTGCATCGCGGCCAGTCAGCGGGCGCAATTGGGTGTCGTAGTAGGGGTTGGGCAGCATGCGCACGTCAAACACATAGTCTGCATCCACGGGAATGCCGTGCTTGAAGCCAAACGACTGAAACACCAGCGTCATTTGGTTGCTGGGCGTTTTCAGCAAGGCCTTGACGTAGCTTTGCAGCTGCGAGCCACGGATGTTGCTGGTGTCGATGACGTGCGCATATTCGCGGATTTCGCCCAGCAACTCACGCTCGTTTTCAATGATTTGCACCAAATCGAGATGGCCATCAGGTGTCTCTTGCACCGACAGTGGATGGCGACGGCGCGTTTCAGAAAAACGCCGCACCAAGGTGATGGTGCTGGCGTCCAAAAAAAGCACATGCAGCTGCACGCCCATGGCCATCAGGCGACGGATTTTTTCTACCTCGCGCGGTAGATTGGGCAGGCTGGAAGCGCTGCGGGCGTCAATGGCCACGGCTACGCGGCGGCCTTCGCGCACGCGTTCCAGGCGCACAAAGTCGGCCAGCAGTTCGGGCGGCAGGTTGTCCACACAGTAGTAGCCTGCATCTTCCAATGCATGCAAGGCCACGGATTTGCCCGAGCCGGACATGCCCGTGATCAACACAATTTCCAATTCCGCCATGACGGGTCTCTCCAAAGGTGTCAGCGTGCCAAAGAGGCGTGGATCAGCATCTCACGCGCATGTGCCATTGTTGTGTCAGAGATCTTTTCGCCACCCAACATGCGTGCAATTTCGCGTTCGCGCTGACTGGCGTCGGTAGGCACAACCGTGCTGCTGGTGCCTGCTTTGTCGCGTTTTTTGGCCACCACGTAATGGTGGTCGGCGCAGGCCGCCACTTGCGGCAAGTGCGTGACCGCAAGCACTTGGCGATCACGCCCGAGCGCGCGCATGAGTTTGCCCACCGTCTCGGCCACCGCACCGCCTACGCCGGAGTCCACCTCGTCAAAAATCAACGTCCCGGCTTGTCCCAGCTGGCTGGTGGTGACCGCAATGGCCAACGACAGGCGCGAGAGCTCACCACCAGATGCCACTTTGCCAATCGGCTTGGGCGTGGCGCCTGGATGGCCAGCCACCAAAAACTGCACGCTGTCGATGCCGTGCGGGCTGGGCTCTGCAAGCTTGTCCAGCTGTACTTCAAACTTGCCACCTTGCATGCCCAAGCCTTGCATGGCCTGTGTGATGGCGCGTGAAATTTTGGGCGCAGCTTTGGCGCGCTGCAAAGACAGCTCGCGCGCGGCAGCTTGGTAGGCATCGCTGGCTTGTTGCTCGGCCTTGCGCAGCGCCTGAATATCCACCACTGCATCGAGCTGGCGCAACTCGTCACGCCAAGATGCCAGCAGCGTGGGCAGCTCTTCGGGGGTGCGCTTGTAGCGGCGGGCCAGCTGCATCCACAGCGACAGGCGTTCGTCCAGTTCGGCCAGCTTGTCAGGGTCCAGCTCAGTGCGGCGCAGGTAAATCTGCAGCGAATGCTGGGCATCGTTGATCTGCGCCAGGCTGGAGGCCAACACATCGGCAATCGCCTGAAACTCGGGCTCTAGGTGTTCGTTGTCTTGCAGCAAATCTTGCGCTTTGCTCAAGGGGCTGGTCACGCCGGCTTCATCGTCTTCGAGCAAATGCAAAGCGTTTTGCGCGGCTTCGAGCAGTGCCTGTGCGTGCGACAGGCGCGTGTGCTGGGTATTGAGTTCATCCCACTCATCGTTGCCGGGGCTGAGCTTTTCCAGCTCGCCGATTTGCCATTGCAGGCGCTCGCGTTCGCGCTGCAGGCTGTCTTGCGCGGCAGTGGCGTGCTCCAAATCACGCGCTGCCGCACGCCAGACCATCCAATGCTGGCGCAATGCCTGTGTGCTGGCGCCCGCATAGGCGTCGAGCAACTCGCGCACCGCATCGGTGCGCGTCAAGCTTTGCCAAGCGTGCTGGCCGTGAATGTCGAGAAGCTCTTCACCCAAACCGCGCAGCTGCGTGGCCGTGGCAGGCGCACCATTGATCCAGGCGCGACTGCGGCCCTGGGTGTCGATCACGCGGCGCAGCAACAAGCTGTCTTCCAGCGCAAATCCGCCTTCTTCAAGCCAGTTGTGCAGGCGTGTGGGACAGTCAAATTCGGCGCTGATATCGGCTTGGTTTGCACCTTCACGCACCACACCGGTATCGGCGCGGCTGCCCAGCACCAGTTGTAGGGCGTCAATCAAAATGGATTTGCCAGCGCCGGTCTCTCCGGTGAGCACGGTAAAGCCCGTGTGCAAATCCAGCTCCAGTTGCTGCACGATCACGAAGTCGCGCAGTGCGATCCGCTTGAGCGCCATGCTTAGTAGCCTCCCTCGTTCCAGCCGAGCTTTTTGCGCAGCGTCGCAAAATAATTCCAGCCCACCGGATGTAAAAAGTGCACGCAGTATTCCGAGCGCCGCACATAAATACGGTCACCGTGCAGCAGCGAGGCCAGCGACTGCATGTCAAAGTTGGCACTGATGTCGCGGCCACTGACCACCTCCATCATGACCTCGGTCTGGTCCGACAACACAATGGGCCGGTTGGACAGCGTGTGCGGTGCAATCGGCGCCATTAGCCAGGCCGGAATCGAAGGGTGCATGAGCGGGCCACCTACCGACAAGGTATAGGCCGTAGAGCCCGTGGGCGTGGCCACAATCAAGCCGTCCGCGCGCTGGTTGGAGACAAAGCGCCCGTCCACTTCTACCCGCAGCTCCACCATGCCCGAGGTGCCGCCACGGTTGACGACCACATCGTTCATGGCCAGTGCCTCAAACACCGTCTGGCCTTCGCGCACCACGCGGGCCTGCATCAAGGGCCGCGAATCTTCTTCGTAAGCCCCTTGCAGCATGGGCTGCAGCACCTGCTCATAGCCGTCCAAGGCAATGTCGGTCACAAAGCCCAGTCGCCCTTGGTTGATGCCAATCAGCGGTGTGCCATAGCGCGCCAGATGGCGACTGATGCCCAGCATGGTGCCATCACCGCCCACCACAATGGCCACTTCACAGTGACGGCCAATGCCGTCCACGTCCTGACTCTTGAACTGCGTGTGCAAGCCCGTGTGGGCAGCCGTTTCTGCCTCCAGCACGACTTCGCAGCCTTGGGATTGCAAAAAAGTGGCAATCCCTTGCAGGACCTGGCGGGAGTGCTCTGTATCAGAACCGATAGCGGTCGAGGACTGGTATTTGCCTACCAGTGCAACATGGCGGAACTTGGACGTCATAGAAGGAAATTACATCATTAAAATCATTGCATGCTCGATGAACGTGCCAAGTTGTTGTTGAAAGCGCTGGTCGAGCGCTATATCTCGGACGGCCAACCCGTGGGCTCGCGCACTTTGTCGCGTGCCTCAGGCCTCGAGCTTTCGCCTGCGACCATCCGCAATGTCATGGCTGACCTGGAGGACCTGGGCCTCATTGTCAGCCCGCATACGTCTGCGGGCCGTATTCCCACGGCACGCGGCTATCGCCTGTTTGTGGACACCATGCTGACTGTCAAGCGCAGCGAGATGGTCACGCCCGAGTTGGTGGCCGAGCAGCCCCAAAAGGTCATAGCTAACGCGGCGCAGCTGCTGTCAAACATGTCGCAGTTCGTAGGTGTGGTCATGGCGCCACGCCGCAGCTCGGTGTTCAAGCACATTGAATTTGTCAAACTCTCTGAGCGTCGGGTGCTGGTCATCATCGTCTCGCCCCAAGGCGATGTGCAAAACCGCGTCATCTTTACCGACACGGAATTTGCGGCCTCGCAATTGGTGGAAGCGGCCAATTTTCTCAACACCCACTATGCGGGCCTAGACATCGAGCAGGTGCGCGAACGCGTCAAACAAGAAGTCGATCAGCTGCGTGGCGAAGTAGCCGATCTGATGCAGCAAGCCGTGACCCTGAGCGCCGAAGCCATGACGCCCGAGCCCCAGGACCAAGTCATCATCTCTGGCGAGCGCAATCTGCTGTCTATAAGTGATTTTTCGAGCGACATGGGCAATTTGCGCCGTGCCTTCGACCTGTTTGAGCAAAAAACCCAGATCCTGCGCCTGCTGGATTCCTCCAGCAAAGCCGAAGGTGTGCGCATCTACATTGGGGGAGAAAGCCAGGTTGTACCCTTCGAAGAGTTGTCCGTAGTCAGTGCGCCGTATGAGGTCGACGGCCAGATCGTCGGCACCTTGGGTGTGATTGGTCCGACCCGCATGCACTACGACAAAATGATCCAGATTGTGGACATCACATCGAAGTTGGTCAGCAATGCACTCAGCCACCACCGCTAGCCGTTACAATGCGCAGGTTTTGCAAGTCCACAGATGCGCAAAACCCGGTTGGGGCGTTAGCTCAGTTGGTTAGAGCAGGGGACTCATAATCCCTTGGTCGTCGGTTCAAGTCCGCCACGCCCTACCAGTCAGATAAAGGAAAGCCTGCTACGTTTTGCGTAGCAGGCTTTTTGTTTTTACCCTTTACATCCGCTGGTTAACCAATTTTTAGTTGATGGCCGGTCACATAGCGTGATCACTTGGTCGCGAAACCATCGGTGCAGCGGGTTGGTGTGAGTGCGGTCGTGCCATAGGAGCATCACATTTAGCGGTTCAAGATCCAGTGGCGGCTCGAAGACTTCAATATTGGTAAAGCTCGCAAAGCGATGTGCCACAGAGGCCGGCAGCGTGGCCAGTAGGTCGGTTTCCTGAACAATGAAAGGCACGCCCAGGAAAGTGGGTTTTTGCAAAGCCACACGTCGATTCATGCCCAACTGTTTGAGCTTTAAATCGACAAGAGCGTTGTACATGGTGGCTTCACCTGGTTCCACGGTGATGTGCTGAAAGTCGCAAAACGCTTCCAGATCGTTAGGCTGCTTCAAAAATGGGTGGTTGCAGCGAGCAATGCCCACCAGACGGTCGCTGAAGAGGGGGCGCGTGCGAAGGCTGACTGGGGGGTTGGGAAAGTACGTGGCTGAGACATCCACCTCGCCGGCGCTGAATAGTTCGCCCAAGCGTTTTGGGTTGGGCTCGACTACCCGCAAAGTGATGCCAGGAGCTTGTTCTGCGATGACCTTCATCAGCGCGGGTGAAAGGGTGTAGTCGATGTAGTCAGTGAGGATCAGGGTGATCGTGTCACGTGCCTTGGCGGGGTCGAATGACTTTATCTCGTTGAGCAGGTTGTCAATCTGTTGCAGTGCGCCTTCCAGACGAGGTAGAAGCTCTTGTGCCTTGGCCGTCAATACGAGCGCATTGCTCCCTTTGACCAGTAGAGGGTCGTCGAAAACAGTACGCAGTTTAGACAGAGCCAAACTCATTGATGACTGGCTGATCTCCAAACGGGCGGCTGCACGTGATACGTGTGATTCTCGCAGTAGGGCATCTAACGCTACCAGCAAATTCAGATCTAGGTCGCGTAGTCTCAAAGGAATGTCCCCTTTTTTTAATACTAGCTATCGGCAAATCGAATTGCCGAATCTAACGACGTTGACTGTAATTGCTGCAGATCAAAAAACAATTGGAGACAACCTATATGGCCCGATATCTAGTTTCGAGCGCTTAGCTCCGGCACCGGCCTTTGCAGAGGCTTCTCCTTATTTTTGTAACTACGGTGTCACTCCGTCCCACCGTAGCTGTTTTCCGACAAGGAACTCGGGCAGTCTTTACTTTTTTTCCACAGGAGTACTCGTTCTATGACACCCAAAATCCCAACTATCCGAGTTACCCGCGAAGAAATGCGAAAGCGCGTGGCACTGTTCAGTGAAATCAAGGGCCATGATGGTGGTTTGCCAGACAGCAAACACCCCAGCGCACAGCGCAAGCTATACAACATCATAGGCTTCCAACAGCCTCCCCGCGCCGATGGCTCGGTGGTGGTGTCGCCCGTTGGTGACGATGCGGCAAAAAATGCTCACATCAAGATTTCAGAAGGTTTCAACTTGGGCTTTTGCGAGACCAGTCCAGGTAAGGGGCCGATGATGCACAACCACGACACCAATGAGACGTTCATGCCCATGACCGGCAAGTGGCGCTGCTCATGGGAAGTGGACGGAAAAGTAGAAAGCTTCGACCTTGGTCCCTTTGATGTAATTTCTTTCCCTTCCGGTGTGCAGCGTCGCTTCGAAAATATCACCTTTGAGGAACCCGAAAAGACCCATTGGCTGATGTTTGTCATTGGCGGCGATGTGCCTGAAGCTGAATTCTCTCCGGAGTCGCAAGCTACCCTCATTGCCGAAGGCTACCTGTCTCAAGATGGGAAGTTCTAAATCATGCGCGATCTGATCGAGCGTTTGGAGGCCCGCTATACGTGGTCGTCGCTGGAAAGTAGTGGCTATATTTGGAGGTGGATCGATACCAAAGCTGATGGTCCACCTGTAGTTTTACTTCCCGGCTCTATGGGTGATGGTGCAATGTTCGTGCGTACGCTGTTGTCGTTGGGTGAGCGACTGCGCTTGATTGCAGTCACTTATCCCGAGCAAAGTGAAGCCGATGGTCTGTGCCATGGTTTGAAGGCAGTCTTTGATCACTTGGGGCTTCCTCCCTCGATGGTGGTGGGTTCTTCTTTTGCTGCGTACTGGGCTCAGCATTTTGCACGTCTGTATCCCGGAAATGTGCGCAAGCTCGTGATCGGCAATGGCTTTACCGACGCCAGCGATCTGGCTGACAATCCGCTGTTCAATGCCGAATGGGTGCGAAAGACGTCGCCCGCTGACTTGCACGCCACTTGGTTGCAGCGCGTTCGCTCAACTCCGGTCAGCCCGCTGCAACAGCTGCAGCTGTTGATGATGGAAGAGCGTCAGTCGCCTGAAAACCTTCACGCTCGTTTTGTCGGTGTAACCGAATCAACGGCCTGCCCGTCTCTGTCTTTGCCAAATGAAGCAGTGGTTGTTTTGGACTGCGAAGACGATCCGTTGATTCCACCGGCGGCGCGAGATCGGCTGCGTCAGTCTTACCCTGGTGCGCGTCATGTACGGCTACCCACTGGCGGGCACTATCCTCACGTGCTTAAGCCTGAAAGCTATGAGAGCCTGTTGCTCGATTTGGCTTTCGAGTAATTACGATTCGGAGACAAAAATGAAAAAAATTTCAACCCTGCTTGCTGCTGCTTTGATGCTTGTGGCTGCTGGTGGCGCTAACGCTGCTAACTACACCTTGCGCATGGGAGGTGGTCACACCACAGGAACTACCTATGTGAATGTGTTCGACACTTTCTTCGTAGATGAGGTTGTTAAGCGTGTGAAGGCGCAGACAGGTCATAACATCCGCTTCATAAAGGCTTGGGGTGGAAGCGTAGCCAAGGTGGATGGGGGTATCGAGGCTGTGCAGAAAGGGTCGCTCGACATTGCGCTGTCCCCACTGGGTTTTGAACAGGCTCGTGCTGGTTTGCTGAACTACAGCGCATACCTGCCTTTCACCTCCGATGATCCAGTGTTGCAGCAAAAAGTAGCTACTCGCATGCTCAAGGAAGTGCCCGCGCTGCAAGCCAGTATGAAGCCGTACAACGCTCACATCCTGGCACAAATGGTCACTGAGGCCTACAGCGTGGCCACAACTTTTGAGATTAATCGTGTAGAAGATCTCAAAGGCAAGCGCATTGCCATGGCGGGTACCAACGCTCCGCTGTTCATACCCACCGGCGTCGTGCCGGTCACGCTGGGCATTGGCGAGCACTATCAGGCTATTCAAAATGGTTTGGCCGAAGGCAGTCTGTTTTGGGTTTCGGGCATGGAAGCATTCAAGCTGCGCGAAGTTGCCAAGGTTTGGACTAAGACAGGATTCGGATCATATAGCACGCTGGCGGCATTCATGAATTTGGACACCCGCACTAAGCTGCCTAAAGAAGTTGTCGATATTATCGACCAAGTGGCAGAAGAAGCCACCGTGCGTATCGCTCAGGAGAGTAAGCAGCGCGATGCCGACATTGAGGCGCGGATTGCCACCCAAGGTGTAAAGGTGAATACGCTAAGTGCGCAAGAACGATCTAAGTGGGCACAGTTGGTCAAAGACCTGCCCACCAAGGCAGCAAAGGAACTTGACGCCAAGGGGCTTCCGGCCACACAGGTATTTAAAACCTATGTGCGCTATCTAGAGGAGGCTGGCTTTAAGTTTCCGACTGATTACCCTATCTGATTGGCTTAAACGTTTGAAGCCATGTTGCCCTACGGTCCAGCATCGTCGGCGATGTCAGCACCTTTGTCCTCATTGTCACTGACTTACTTCATCACTGTTGCAAGTCTGGCACCGCTGGGGTTGAACGTGGCTGTGGGGTTGCAGCCTGTGTTTGATGGGCAGGCTATGGACGCCAGTGGCAGCGCAGCTGCGGTAGCTTTGTTTGCCTTGGGGCTGGGAATGGGGCAGCCGTTGGCAGGTGTCGCCGCCGATCGCTGGGGGCGACGCGTTACCTTGTTGGTCGGCCTGACGTCGGCCTGCATGGGGGCATTAATCTCGGCGTGTGCGGAGCAAGAGAATTCACTGCTAGCTGGACGCCTCCTAGCTGGTCTGGGTTTGTCGACCTGTCTTGTGGTGCCTCGCGCTTGCTTGCGGGACCTTCACGAAGGGCCGGCATTGCAGCGCAGCATGGCGGTACTGGCTATGGTGTTTGCTGTACTGCCTGCTATCACCCCGCCGTTGTCTTGGTTCATGACTCAACGCGGTCATTGGCGAGCTCCTCTTGGCTTATTGGTCATAGTGGCTTGTGCGGTGATGCTGTTAGCTTGGCGATACCAACCCGAGACACGCCCTGTCAATACTTATACGCCACGTTGGAACTCTTGGGGACAGTTGGTGGTTCAACGACACCTGCAACGGGTTGTACTGGCTTTTGCAACCATAGCTGCGCCGTTTTTCATCATCGCATCGGCTGGACCTGCTGCGCTGCAAACATCTACTGGGGTGGACAGCGGTACGGCTGCCGTGGTCCTTGGCTTGACTTACCTGGGTTTTGCGGTAGGCAATCAATGGGTACGGCTGTGTGCTGATCGCTCCGTCGAGAGCTTGTTTCAACACGGCTTGTTGCTAGCTGCTACGGGGATTGGTGGTCTGTTACTCACTCTATTGTGGTTGCCAAATATTTGGCTTTGGACACTGGCACTAACGGTGTACGCATTGGGTCATGGCATGGTGTTTCCGACTGCTTTTGCGCTCGTGCTAGGTGGGCTAGCGCGCCAAGCGGGCCTGGTCACTGCAGGCATAGGCTTTGTGCATATGTGCACTGGAGCGCTGGCGGCCTGGGTTTCGAGCGTACTGACTTACTCGCTGTCAGCGCACGAAGCCTTAGCCTACAGTGCCTCTGTTGTGACGCTGCTGGCCATGGCTGCTTGGTTCATTCTTCCCTATAACAAGGACACTTCATGAAATCCTGGTTTGACCGCGCCCTCTTGGGGCTGCATACGATCGGTGCGGCTACTCTGTTTGTACTTGTGGTCGTCATTGCCTATGACGTACTGGGGCGGCTGCTGTTTAACCGCCCGTTTCCAGGCACTACCGAGCTCACCAGCGCTGGCTTGGTACTGCTGACCTTTTTGCAAGCGCCTCACGCCATACGTGAAGGTAAGCTGCTGCGTGTCACTTTTTTCCTGGATCGAGTACCTCCAATGGTGCGCAGCGCGCTGGAAGTGCTTGCCTGGAGTATAGGTGGAGCCATCTTTTTGGTATTTGTGGCTGCTGGCTGGGACCCTGCCTTCGAAGGTTGGAAGAGTGCTGAATTCTTTGGTAACGACGCTTTCCGTCTGCCAGCCTCACCGCTTCGCTTCAGTGCCCTGGTGCTTTGGCTAGTAGGCGCTGCCGTTTGCATCGGCTTTGTGGTCGAGGCGCTGAGCAGGCGCGTCGCTTCTCCTTCCGCTTCCACACACTGAAGAGGCCAACATGTTTATCGAAACTTGGGCCGCACTGTTAGTGCTGGTCGTTCTCGTGATGGCTGGTGTGCCCGTTATCTTTGCCTTTGCAGGTAGTTCGCTGTTCGGTCTGTATATTGCTTTGGAAGGAGTTTGGCCAGCTATGGATTTGGTGGGGCAGACTGCTTTGTCTGGCATTAAGGAATACAACTTCGTGGTGATTCCTTGCTTCACCGTGATGGGGATGTTAATCGCACATTCCGGCGCAGCTAGCGACCTCTTCAATGTGGTCAACCGACGGCTCCATGGTGTGCCCGGTCGGCTGGCTGTTGCCACCGTGGGTGGTAACGCAGTGTTTGCGGCAGTGACAGGGGTTGGCGTGGCTGCCGCAGCTGCCTTCAGTCACGTGGCCTATCCAGCCATGCGTGACAACCACTATAGCCGCAGTTTCGCAACCGGTTGCATTGCCGGTAGCTCGGTGCTTGGCTTATTGATTCCACCTTCGGTGTTCATGATCGTCTGGGCTATCTTGACCGAACAATCGGTGGGCAAGCTGTTTGCCGCGGGTGTGATTCCTGGGTTCCTGTTGGCCGCTATGTATGCAGTGTATTGCATGGCGTTCGCCAAGCTGCGCCCGAAAGCGGCTCCTGAAAGCGAGGGGGCAGTGGTACCAGCCGACCGTCAGCAAAGCCTGGGGGCACTCTACGTGGGTTTGCTAATCTTGGTCACGCTGGGTGGCATTTGGTTTGGCTTCTTCACTCCGACAGAAGGTAGTGCAGTGGGCATGATCGGCGCGCTGCTCGTGGCTTGGGCAAAAGGCATGCGCTGGCGCGGTATTGCCGAGGCCTTCATGGAGTCGGGTCGCACAGTAACTCCCATCATGCTGCTGCTGCTTACGGCCACCATGTTCAGTAAACTTGTAGCACTCAATGGCTTGCCGCAAGAAGTGCAATCGCTGCTGCAGATTTGGGGGCTGGGTCCGGTAGGAACCATGCTGTTCATTGTCGCGGTCTGGTTCATCATGGGATGCATGATCGATAGTATCTCTATCATGCTGTTGACGGTGCCAATTTTCTGGCCCATTGCCATGTCCATGGGCTTCGACCCTATTGCTTTCGCGTTGATTGGGATTTTGGTGATTGAAGCGGGGGTGCTTACACCACCATTTGGTATGAGTGTGTTCGTAGTTAAGGCTGCCGTCCCAGACCGCAACTTGACGGTGCGTGAGATTTTCGTTGGTGTCACGCCTTACTGGCTCATGATTTTGTTTCTGGCTTGGTTAATCTACGTGTGGCCTGTGTTGGCGACTTGGCTGCCATCGCGCATGTAAATTTCTCATTGAAGGGGGTGTGTTGCACTATGTCGGCTTCCAGGGTGCTCAGAAAAGTGGTGCAACACATTGAACTATATAAACAACAGGAGCTACATGGCTTGAATCTGTTGCTAAAGAATGCTGCCGCTTGCCTGTAGGCTTTTACGGTCGTTGTCCGGTCTATTGAAGTCTGTCTGGTGCTTGTCTGCTGTAGCAGGGGATGGGCTGTTGTTGGACTGTGAATGTGCTAGGAGTCTTACAGCGCATGGGGCAATAACTTAGGCCGAAGAATTGGCGGTCCTCTGTTTTCGAACTCATAATCCCTTGGTCGTCGGTTCAAGTCTGCCATGCCCTACCAGTCTCATATTAAAAAGTCTGCTACGTTTTGCGTAGCAGGCTTTTTTGTTGATACAGCTTCAATGTCTCAAGGCTGCCGAATTACCCGGTTATGTTGGGCGGTGGGCTCATGCGGTTGCTGGGTTTTGGGGTTGCGCACGTCGTTCAGACTGTTGGGGGTCTGGTTTTTGCGCTCGTGCACTTGTTCAGCGGGGTTTTGTGGGGGCTGATTTTCGTTGGCGCTGGGTTTGCTGGTGTCGCTCATCGTCGTCTCCTGTCAAAGCT
>JBJEZV010000109.1:0-14401 GCA_051887595.1 Comamonas sp. | reverse complement strand
CCGCTTCTTCTACCGCGATCTCGTCAAACGGGTTCATGCTCATCTTGACGTTGGCGATGTCCACACCGCTGCCGTCCGACTTCACGCGGACCTTCACGTTGTAGTCCACCACACGTTTGACTGGGACGAGAATTTTCATGATTGATTGGAGTTGAATTGAGGGGGGGGCAGTCCCGCGCGGGCGCGGGTGCTGCCCTACAAAGGTCAGGCTGAACGTGGCTCAAGGGTAGATGGCAGTGCAGTCGGCCAAGGTGGGCAGCTGCATCAGTGCCTGCAGTAAGTGCTGCTGCTGGGAGGTAGGTAGGGCCAGCGTGCAGTCCATAAACTTGGCGGTCAGATCGGCGTCGCTCAACGGGGTGCTGGCATCGCCGCGGGCGTTGAGCACCTCTCCGCTGTCCAGCACGCGGCCGTCCAGTAAGCTGATGCACAGGCGGTCGCTGAAGGCCAGTGTGGGCTCGCTGGGGTGCTGCGTGTCCACCGTGTGCACGCGCACCTTGGCAAACAGCGCTTGCACATCGGCACGTTGCACAAAGGCGTCGTGCAGCTCCAGCAAGCCGCAGGCACGGGCCACCAAGGGTGCAGCAATCGCAAACTGCAGGCTGAACTTGGCCTCCAGCCCGGTTTGCGGGCGGGCGTTGCGCAGCATGGCCGCTTGCGCGGGGCCTACGTACACATCGATCACGTCCACCTGGTCGGGTCGCACGTCATGGTCTTTGATCAAGTCCAGCGCGGCATCAATGACGCGGTGGGTGGCAAAGCACATGGGGTACTTTTTGACCGTCAGGCCCAGCGTGGCGATCTGTGGCGTGGCGCCAAAACCGTCGGCTGGGGCCGAACGGCCCACCTGGCCGTTGGGCGAGATGGCGTGCAGGAAACCCTTGGGGTGTTCCAGCACGTCGGGCGAGGCCGTCATGCCAGCCACGGCCAGATCTACTGCATCAATGGCGTTGGCCGCGGCCATGCCGGCGTGAAACGGCTTGGTCATGCTGCCAAAGTTGGCCATCAGGCCCGAGGCCAAACTGGCCGCAATGCCCAGTGCGTGGCGCACCTGGCCTTCGTCCAGGCCGCGCAGCGCAGCCACGGCGGCGGTGGCTGCCACCGTGCCAAAAACGCCCGTGGGGTGCCAGCCTTTGAGGTGGTGCACGTCATGATCGCGGGCAATCAATTCGGCCCACACCTCATGGCCCACCACGTAGGCGGCCATCAGCGCAGCCCCGGATGACCCCAACACGCTGCCTTGGGCCAGCAACGCTGGCACCAGCACCGCGCTGGGGTGGCCTTGTAGGCCGACGTCGTCATAGTCCAGCGCATGCGCGGCCACGCCGTTGACCAGGGCCGCATCGCGTACGTTGGCACGCTCGGCACTAAACAACACGCGCGCGGGCGCATGCTGGGGCTGGCGTGCAGCCACCCATTGCTGAGCGATGCGTGTGACCGGCTCGTCGTACGCCGCCACCATGACGGCGGCAGTGTCGACAAAACCGTTGCGCACGGTTTGCTGCACGCTGGCTGACCAGCTGGTGGTGCGTGCGTGCACCACCCACTGGGCCAGCCGCCATGTCAGGCTGTCTTGCAGATTTACAGGCGAAGCCTTGCTCATCAAATTGCTTTCCGAGACCAGGGTCGCTTAGAACGAGCGGGGCATGCCCAGCACGTGTTCGCCGATGTACGACAAGATCAGGTTGGTGGAGATGGGGGCAGTGCGCTGCACGCGGGCTTCGCGCCAGCGGCGTTCCACGTCGTATTCGCGGGCATAACCGAAGCCACCGTGCGTTTGCAGGCAGGCTTCGCCAGCGTTCCAGGCCGACTCCGACGACAGCAGCTTGGCAATGTTGGCTTCTTCGCCGCAGGGCAGACCAGCGTCAAACAGGGCCGCAGCCTTGCGCACCATCATGTCGGCGGCTTGGATTTCGGCGTAAGCGCGGGCGATGGGGAACTGGATGCCTTGGTTCTTGCCGATCGGGCGGTCAAACACCACGCGCTCGTTGGCGTACTTGGCGGCGGTCTTCACAAACCACTGGCCGTCACCGATGGACTCGTGCGATACCAAGATGCGCTCGGCGTTCATGCCGTCCAAGATGCACTTGAAGCCCTTGCCTTCGGGGCCAATCAGGTTTTCGGCGGGCACACGCAGACCATCGAAGAAGATTTCGGTGGTGTTGTGGTTGATCATGGCGTCGAGCTTGCGGATCTCCATGCCATTGCCCAGTGCTTCGCGCATGTCGACCAAGAACACGGAGATGCCGTCGGTCTTCTTTTGCACCTGGTCGATAGGGGTGGTGCGGGCCAGCAGCAGCATCAGGTCCGAAAACAGAGCGCGCGAGGTCCAGACCTTTTGGCCGGTGATGACGTAGTGGTCGCCATCACGCACGGCACGGGTCTTGAGCTTGGTGGTGTCGGTACCGGTAGTGGGTTCAGTCACGCCGAACGCCTGCAGGCGCAGCTCTCCGGTGGCAATCTTGGGTAGATACTTGGCCTTTTGCTCGGGCGTGCCGTGGCGCAGCAACGTGCCCATGGTGTACATCTGGGCATGGGCTGCGGCCGCGTAGCAACCGGATGCATGGCACTCTTGCAGGATGACACCGGCCGCCCGGATGGGCAGGCCCGCGCCGCCGTATTCCTCAGGAATCAGCGAGGCCAGAAAACCTGCGTCGGTCATGGCTTGTACGAACTCGCTGGGGTAGCCCTCGTCCTTGTCCAGCTGGCGCCAGTACGCCTGTGGGAAGTCAGCGCAAATGCGGCGCACACCTTCGCGGATGTCGGCGAAGTCTTCACCCAGTTCCATCGTGGCGTTCAAGGGCGTGTTCATGGCGTTCATGGTTCTCTCTCCTGTGGTGTTTGTTGGAATTAGTGGGTCGCGCCGGCCAGTCGTTGGTCAGCGGTGGCATAACGGGTGGGCAGGCCCGAGCGGGCCAGGCCTCCGTACAGCGGCGTTTGGGGCAGGTTACGGGCAATGAACTGGCGCACTTCGACCAGGTGCTCTAGGTCCACGCCAGTGCGCAGGCCCATGGCGTCCAGCAGGAAGCACAGGTCGTCCATCACGATGTTGCCGGTGGCGCCAGGCGCAAACTGGCAGCCACCCAGGCCGCCCAGCGAGGCATCAAAGTGGCGCACACCGCACTCGAGCGCAGCGGTCACATTGGCCAGGCCTAGGCCGCGCGTGTCGTGAAAGTGGCCGCCCAGGGGCAGGCCGCCAACCACGCTTTGCACCGCCTTGAACACCTCGCGCACCAGCGCCGGGTTGGCATAGCCGACGGTGTCGCAGACCATGATTTGGTCGGCACCGGCTTGCGCCAGCGCTTCGGCTACCAGGGCCACTTCCGAGACCGCGATGCGGCCTTCGTAGGAGCAGCCCAGGGCCGTGCCCATGCCAGCTACCAGCTTGGGGCGGCGCTCAGCCGGTAGGCTGCGCACCAGCTCGACGATGCGGCCAAACTCGGCGATGGAGTCTTCGCGCTTGCGGCGCACGTTCTTTATGTTGTGCGTGTGGCTGACCGACATCGCAAAGTTCAGCGTGTGCACGCCCAGCTCAATGCCGCGTTCGGCCCCCTTGAGGTTGGGCACCAGGGCCACGACCTCCAGGTTGGGAATGGTCAGGGCCGCTTGCACGGTCTCTGCCGAATCGGCGAATTGCGGGATCAGCTTGGGCGGCACGAACGAGGTGACCTCGATGGCGGGCATGCCCACCGCTGCTTCGGCGCGGATCCAAGCCAGCTTTTCTTCGGTCGGGAAAAACGTGGCGATGCTTTGCAGCCCGTCGCGCAGGCCGACTTCACAGACGTGGACGTCAATGTCAGATGCCATGGTGGTGTTCTCGGTAGTGCTGTCTGTAGGGCGTGCACTTAGCGGGCTTGGAAGTTGGCTTTGCGCTTTTCGTTGAACGCCTTGACGCCTTCCAGGCGGTCTTTGGTACCCACCAAGCGGTTGTAGGCCTCAATCTCAAAGCGGTAGCCCGTTTGGATGTCGCCCTGCAAGCCAAAGTGGATGGACTTTTTGGCCTGGCGCACTGACAGCGGCGCGTTGTTGCTGATCTCTTCGGCGGTGGCTAGGACAGCTTGCACCAGCTCAGCCGGGGTGTCGAACACATGGTTGACGATGCCCCAGTCATAGCCTTGGTCCGCGGTGAAGGCGCGGGCCGTCATGATCAGCTCCTTGGCGCGGCGCTCGCCGGCGGCGCGCGACAGGGTTTGCGTGCCGCCACCGCCGGGCATGATTCCCAGCTTGGCTTCGGACAGCGCAAAGCGTGCATTGCGGCTGGCGTAGATGAAGTCGCAGCCCAGTGCGGTTTCAAAACCGCCGCCATAGGCGTGGCCGTTGACTGCGGCAATCACCGGTACGGTGCATTCCAGCAGGGCCAAGAAGGCGCGCTCGAACAGCTCGTGCTGGGTTTGCCACTGCGCATTGGTCATGCCGTTGCGCTCTTTCAAATCGCCGCCCGCGCAAAACGCGCGCTCGCCAGCGCCAGTCAGCACCACGCAGCGGATGTTGGCGGGCGCCACAGTTAGGCGCGTCCACAGATCCAGCCAGTCGTAGCCCATTTGGGTGGTGATGGCGTTCATCGCCTCGGGGCGATTGATCGTGACTTGCAGCACATGCTCGCCGTGCTGCTGCAGTTGTACCGTGCTGTAGGTGGGAAGGGTAAAAGTCGAATCGCTCATTGCACAGCTGCTTCAGTAGAGAAAACTTCGAAGGTATGGGCACCCAATGCTGGCGCCATATGGGCGGCTTGAGGGCGGGCGCCGTTGAAGGACATGGGTAGGCCAATCAATGGGATCGACGAGCCTTCAATGCGCTGCACAATGCCCAGCGCACGGGTTTGCTCGCTGTCAAGCATTTGCTGCGCGTTTTGCACCGGGGCGCAAGGTACGGCGTGGGCATCCAGCACGGTCATCCACTCACTGTTGGTACGCAACAGCATTTGCGCTTCAATCAGTGGGTACAGCTGCGCCGCGTTTTGTACGCGGGTGGGGTTGTCGATGAAGCGTGGCTCCTGTGCCCACTCAGGGTGACCCATAGCGGCACAAAAACCTTGGAACAACTTGTTGTTGCCCGCAGCCACCACCAGCTCGCCATCGGCAGTGCGGTAGGCGCGGTAAGGCACGATGCCGACCTGGCCGGAGCCCACCTTCTTGGGCAGCTCGTTGGAAGCCAAGTACTGCGCAGCGTGCATTTGCATCCACGACACGGCGGTCTCGTACAGCGACACATCGACCACGCAGCCTTGGCCGGTTTGGGCGCGCTTGAGCAGCGCCGACTGGATGCCGATGACGGCCCACATGCCGGTGCCCATGTCGATGATGGCGGGCCCCACACGCACCGACTCTTGGCCTTCTTGACCGACCACGCTCATGATGCCGCCAAAGGCTTGCATCAGCGGGTCGTAGCCGGGACGATGGGCCAACGGGCCGGTGGCACCAAAAGCACCCATGTTGCAAAAAATCAGCGAGGGCTTGGCGGCCGTGAGGGCCTGTGCCCCCATCCCCAGCTTGTCGAGCTGGCCGGGGCGCAGGTTTTGGATGACGACATCAGCCTGTTCGACCACCAGGCGCCGAAGCTGGGCTGCGTCTTCATCACTGCGCAGGTGGCAAGTGACGGATTTCTTGCCTTTGTTGATGGCCTGAAAGGCGGCGGCGGCGCCGTCTACAAAAGGGGGACCCCATTTGCGGGCGTCGTCGCCTTCGGGTTTTTCCACCTTGATAACGGTGGCCCCCAGATCGCACAGGATCTGGCCTGCAAACGGGGCCGCCACACTGTGGCCCAGTTCGACGACCACGATGCCCGACAGGGGCTGAGCGTTGGTTGAAGTCATGGCAGGCAGACCTTATTCGGCCGTGATCTTGTTGTCGGTAATCAGGCGGCCACGGGTCTCGTAGTCGTGCTTGAGCTCTTTGGCAAATTCCTCGGGCGTGCTGGGCTTGACCAGCAAACCGCTTTCGTTGAGCTTGGCTTCCACGTCGGGCGACTTGAGGGCTTTGGCGATGGACTTGTTGAGCACGTCCAGTACATCGGCGGGCAGCTTGGCGGGGCCGACAAAGGCCAGCCATGAGCCCATTTCAAAGCCGGGCAGGGCTTCCGAGATCGTGGGGATGTCGGCAAACTCTTTGACGCGTTCCTTGTCCGTCAGGCCCAGCAGCGTCAGCTTGCCGGACTTGATGTGGGGCATGGCGGTGGCCAAGCTGGTAAAGATGATCGGGATCTGACCGCCTAGCACGTCGACCATGGCGGGGCCGCCGCCGCGGTAGGGTACGTGCAGCATGTCGGTGCCGGCCATTTGGTTGAACAAGATGCCAGCCAAGTGGTGGGGCGAGCCATTGCCCGAGCTGCCATACGACAGCTTGCCGGGGTTCTTTTTGGCGTAGGCAATCAGTTCCTTGACGTTTTTGACCGGCAGCGAGGGATGGGACACCAGCACCAGCAGATTGCGGGCACCCATGGTGATGGGGGTCACGTCATTGACGGCGTGGAACGGGAACTTATTGAGCAAAAACGGATTGCCAGTGTGGGTGCCGTCGGTGGCCAGCAAGATGGTGTAGCCATCGGGTTTGGCTCGGGCCACATACTCTGAGCCGATCAGGCCGGCAGCGCCGCCTTTGTTGTCCACGATGACCGACTGCTTGAGCTCTTCGGACATCTTTTGGGCCACCAAACGGGCCATCAGGTCCGTGGTGGCACCGGTGCCATAGGGCACCACCAAGGTGATGGTGCGGTTGGGAAAGTCGGACTTGGCCCAAGCGCTGCTGGCCACGGCCAGCGCACCGGCACACAGTGCCGCGCGACGTAGCAAATTCACCATGTGTTGTCTCCTGCTGTAGGTGTTATGAATAGCTTGGAATCACAGGGGGTAGGTAGGCGCTTTGTTGCGCATCGTGGTCCATTGCCACTGGGTGAACTCGTCCCAATTGGCCGGGCCACCATGGCGTGAGCCGTTGCCCGAGGCACCACGGCCGCCCATGGGCATGGTGCCGTCGTCGTTCACGGTTTGGTCGTTGATGTGCAACAGGCCCACTTCGAGTTGGGCGCCCAGTGCCATACCGCGACCAATGTTGGCGGTGTGGATGCCGGCCGACAAACCGTATTCACTGTCGTTGGCCAGCTCTACGGCTTGTTCATCGGTGTCGAACGAGGTGATGGCAATCACAGGGCCAAACAGCTCTTGGCGAAAGGCGGGCATGTCCGGGGTGACATCGGCCAGCACAGTGGCGGGGTAGAACTGTCCATTGGGCGTGCCACCTGCCAACAGCTTGGCACCCATGGCCACCGACTCTTGCACGATGCGATCCAGACGCTGCACTTGGGCGGCGGTGATGATTGGGCCCAAGGCGACGGGCTGGGTGTGTGGATCACCCACAGGCAGCGCTTTGGCCTTGTCGGCCAGGCTTTGTGCGTATGCTCCAGCCAACGAGCGGTGCACCAAGTGGCGGCCAGCGCTCATACAGATTTGGCCTTGGTGCAGCCACGATGCCCAAGCGGCACCGCAGACGGCTTGGTCTAGGTCGGCATCGTCCAAAATGATCAGGGCATTTTTGCCGCCCAACTCCAGCGCGACTTTCTTCAGGTGACGGCCTGCCAATTCACCCACGCGGCGACCCACAGCGGTCGAGCCGGTGAACGAAATCATGGTCACATCTGGATCGGTCACCAGCGCTTCACCAGCTTCGGCTTCGCCGGGCAGCACGTGGAACACGCCGGCAGGCAAACCGGCCGCTTGCAAGATCAGGCCCAGCAGCACACCGCCGGTGACGGGGGTGCGGGCATCGGGCTTTAAAACCACAGCATTGCCAGTGGCCAAAGCGGGCAGTGTGGCGCGGCTGGTCAGCAAAAAGGGAAAGTTAAAGGGCGAGATCACGCCCACCACACCATGCGGCACACGGCGGGCAATGCTGGTGACACCATCTTGGCTGGGCAGCACCAAACCGGTGGGCTGCGTCAGCATGGCAGCAGCTTCGTGGCAATGGTGGATGACAGAATCAATCTCGAACATGGCCTTGGGCGTGATACCACCAGTTTCACGCACGATCCACGTGGCCAGCGCACCGCGCTGCTCTTCCACCAATAGCGCAGCCTTGCGAAAGACCTTGGCTCGCTCGCCGTAGGGCAGGGCAGACCAGGCCTTTTGTGCCTTTTTGGCTGCGGCCGCGCTGGCACGTACATCAGCAGCATTAGCCAAACCCACGCTGGCCAGTACATTGCCGGTAGCGGGTTCGCGCACGTCGATGGTGCCGCCTGCCAATTCGGTCCATGCGCCTGTCAGGCCACGACCGTTCCACTGAGTAGGGTTGAACAATTCGCTCATGTTGCCTCCGTTGTCTTTGTACGAATGTCCGTACATTAGGTTCCGGAGTACTCTCGCGTCAATGCTGCTGCGCGTTAACCCCTAGTGCTGCCCACGCGGTCTTGGCTGCACATCGTGGGTAATTACAGCGGCTCTTTAGCTATCAAAAAAATAGCTTCTAGTCATTGAAGAATATGGAGTAGAAAGTGAATGCATGGTGATTTTTTGCGGCTGCTATGCGCCGTTCAGATGCCTCAACTAAGGATTTCCCTAGGTAGGACGAATTCCCGCACAGATAAAGGGTCGGTGTGGGGTGGCGCCGCTTTGCAGGGTGTTACGGCAGGACATGGGATGGACAGCTCGCGCCATGACCGGGAGGTACGCAGGGACTGTGCAAAGCGTATGGCAGCCATGAAAAAAGCCACCGACATGGTGGCTGTTAAAGGGGGTATGGCTTCATGCGCGCTGAGCGCAATGGCAATGCTGGCAGCGCTATGTCTCCATGTCGTTGCTCAAACGCCAGCGTGTGGTGATGTGAAAGCGGTCGGAGGGATAGATATTGATGGACACCGACAGCAGCACATCCGAGCGGCCGTAGTAGTAACGCAAAACCCGCAGCACGGGCTCGCCCGCTTGAATGCCCAGCAGCTGGGCGTGGGCCGCACTGGCTGCGGTGCAGCTGACCTCTTGCTTGAGCTCTTTGATGCGCTCGCCATTGCTCGCTTCAATCAGGCGGTAGACCGTGGCCCCTTTTTCTTCCATCCGCGTTTTGAGCGACTCATAAATGGGGTGAAACAAGATTTCGGTGTACGAGATAGGTAGGCCCCCCGCCGCAGGGCGGCGCAGCGTTTCTAAACACCACCAGTTTTGGCCCACCACGGGCGCAAAGCTCTCACCCATCGCTGCATCGATTGTGCGCCAGCCTTGCTGCAAGATTTGCAGGTAGGTATGGCGCGTGTGGTGTGCCAAATCACTCAGGTCTCCAATGGCCGCGGTGTAGTGGGACTCGGCCGAGTGGCGTTTCACGATGGTGCCCACGCCCGGGCGGCGGGTGATCAGCCCCATTTCTTCCAAACGGCGCATGGCCTCGCGTGTCGTATGCCGTGAGATGCCAAATTTTTGGGAAATCTCCAGCTCACTGGGCAAGGTGGCGCCGATGGGGTAGTTGCCGCTGTCAATGTCTGCGATCAAGGCATCGGCGACCAAGGCATAGCGCGGTTTAGCGCTGGAAAAAAGCGGGTTTTTGTTGTCCAAAGTGCTGTCCACAAGCAAATCTTTCGTTCGTCAGAAGGTGGCTTGCAGCCAAGGCGCGTGGCAGGAGTCTGCTGCACGCAGCGCATCACCCATCCGTCAGGGTAATTGCAGTATGTGGGTTTATCCCTATCGAGTGCTGCAAGCAATTGAGTTTTTTGGATTTTTTTCAGCGTACTAATTTTTTTTTTTCTGCAGCCTAGGTGAAAACGATAGGCATCTGATAAAAAATCGAATATCCATAATGTACGTACATTCGGACTTTAAATCAAGTGAGGATCGAGAGTTGTAAAGGGTTTTTATCTAAGGGTTTTCTGGAGTCATGGATAGTTGTCGTTGAAAAATCAACGATTGGTTTTGGGTGCAACAACAAACATGGGGAGCGACATGCAAATAGAGAAAACATATGACTACATCATTGTCGGTGCAGGTACCACGGGATGTATTTTGGCCAATCGCTTATCCAAAAACCCTAATCACAAAGTTCTGCTTTTGGAAGCGGGTGAAGCGCCACGGAATTTTTGGATTAATATGCCAGCAGGCGTATCGCGTTTGATATTTCCCGGTAAATTCAATTGGGGATTTAATACCCAGCCTGAGCCATTTTTAAAAGATCGCAGTATATATGCGCCGCGTGGACGAGGTTTGGGCGGATCCAGTTTGATTAATGGCATGGCCTATTTTAAAGGTCAGCCGCAAGACTTTGACCACTGGGCGCGACAAGGTTGCACGGGATGGGGGTGGGACCAAATTGCACGCTTGTACCAACATGTACAAACGCCACAGGCCGATGGTACGGGTTTACAAGTGACCGCGCCGGATTATGTCCACCCCGCATCGTTGGATTTTGTGGCGTCTGCCCAGCAATTAGGTGTGCGGCACAACGCAGACTTCAATGCTTCCACCACCGACGGTGCAGGCGTGATTCATTTCAGCGTCAAACAGGGTGTGCGCCATAGTTCGTACAAGGCATTTATTGAGCCATTTGGCGGCCGCCGCAGCAACTTGGAAGTGATGACCCGCGCACAGGTACAGCGTGTGGTGCTGGAGGGGCACAAGGCGGTAGGTGTGCAATTGCTGCGCGATGGCACCAGCATCACAGTGCGCTGTAAGGGCGAGGTGATTGTGGCTGCAGGGGCATTTGGCTCGCCGCAATTGCTGCTGCAGTCAGGCATTGGCGATGGTGCCCAGCTGCAAAGTCATTGCATCGAGGTGGCCACGCATTTGCCCGGCGTGGGGCAAAACCTGCAAGACCATATGTACATCCACCACACCTATGGCTGTACCGCGGATTCATCGTTGAATGCCGATTTTCGCGGACTGCATGCCATTTGGCATGGGATGAATTATGTATTCCGCAAAAAAGGGCCGCTAACTTCAGGCGCTTCACAGGCCGTGGCGTTTGTGAAAAGTGGTGACGCTATTGATCGGCCCGATTTGCAAATCTGCTACCGGCCCGTGTCTTGGGTGTTTGACCAGCATGGCACGATGGAAATCGGAAAAACCCCCGAAATGACGGTGTCGGTCTGCAATTTGCGCCCCACCTCGCGCGGTAAAGTGGTGTTGTCCAAAGATTCTAGTGCGCAGGGTATTGCGATTTATGCCAATTACCTGTCGACAGCAAATGATCAGGACATTGCTGTGCGGGCGGTGAAAAAAGTACGCTCTATATTCAAGGTTGGACCGATTGCGCAGCGTGTGACCTCTGAAATAACCCCCGGTCAACATATTCAATCGGACGAAGAGATATTAGATTACGTGCGCGGCTCTGCGCAGTCCATGCACCACTGGGCAGGTACCTGCAAAATGGGCGTCGATCCTGCGGCGGTGGTTGACCCGCAATTGCGTGTATATGGCCTTAATGGCCTGCGCGTGGCCGATGCATCCATTATTCCCAATATTGTTTCAGCCAATACCAATGCCGTTGCTTATGTGATTGGAGAAAAGGCAGCGGAAATGATTTTGGCTGGGTCATAAATATTTTTACAACGTAGGAGACAATAATGGACCAACAACGCCGATATATGCTGCAAAGTTTGGGTGCTGCCAGCCTCGCCGCTGCGCTGCCCCTGCAGGTATGGGCCGACAGCGTCATCAAAACGCTAAAGATCACTTTGGGCTTTCCGGCCGGTGATATGGCTGACCTGATTGCGCGCACTGCTGCGGAAAAAATTCGGGGCACCTACGCCGAGAACGTGGTGATCGACAACAAACCCGGCGCAGGGGGACGCTTGGGTGTGACCAGTTTTGTGCGGTTGCCCAAAAATGGCAGCGAGCTGCTGTTTACCCCCGGCTCCATGCTGACGCTGTATCCGCATGTGTTTGCCAAACTGTCGTATGACGCACTGAAGGACGTGGTGCCGCTGCAAAAGGTCGCGCATTCGCCATTTTGTGTGGCGGTTGGGCCTGCGGTGCCCGATGACATCCAAGACCTGAAAAGCTACTTGGCATGGGCCAAAAAAGATCCTGCCAACGCTATGTATGGCAGCAGCGGCAATGGCACGCCCATGCATTTGACGGGCGCCTATGTGGCGCTGCTGTCGGGCGTGCCGCTGACCATGGTGCCATACAAGGGCGGTAGTCCTGCCGCCAACGACTTGGTAGCCGCTCAGATCCCTGCAGTGTTTTCCACCGTGGCCACCGTCATTGAATTTGCGCGCAGCAAAAAGGTGCGCATCTTGGCCGTCAGTGCGGCCGAGCGCATGAAGGCGTTGCCCGATGTGCCCACGTTTGCGGAAAGCGATTACCCCGATGTGGTGCTGGAAGACTGGTTTGGCTTTTTTGCCCCGCAAGGCACCGATGCTGCGGTGGTGCGCAAGTTCCAAAGCGACTTTGCCAAAAACGTCGACCCCCAAGAGATGCAAAAGTTCTTGGACAAGATGGGCGTGACCTACCACCCCTCCAAGAGCGCCGAAGAGTTTGCGCGCTTTTACAAAGACAGTTACGACAAATGGAAGGTGGTGGCCCAGGCCGTCAAATTCCAGCCCATGGATTCCTGAGCACTGTTATGACCACATCGCACATTCCGCAAGACATCAAAAACAGCTGGGGCCACTTCATTGGTGGCCGCGAAGTACTGCCCATCAACGCGCAGTACCTGACCGAGACCGATCCACGCTACGGCACGCCGTCGTTTCGCATCACCGCGGGCACGTCGGCTGAGGTGGAGCAAGCCATGGCTTCGTGCCAGCAGGCACAGGCTGCGTGGGCCGCGCTCAAGCCGCTTGAGCGCGGCCGCATCCTGACGCAAATTGCGCTGCAAGTGCGCGCGCAGCGCGACCTGCTGGCACGGGTGGAGCAAATCGAAACCGGCAAATCGCTGGCGCGTTCCCTGCAAGACATGGAGGCGGTGGCCCAGTACTTTGAGTACTACGGCGGTCTGGCACCTTCGGTCGAGGGTGAAAGCATCAACATTGGCCCTGACCGCCTGTGCTACACCGTCAAAGAGGCCTATGGTGTAATTGGCGTCATCTTGCCGTGGAATGCGCCGGCCAACCAAGCGGCCCGCGCGGTGGCACCAGCGCTAGCCATGGGCAATGCAGTGATTGTCAAACCGTCGGAGTTCACCTCGGTCTCTAGTCTGATCTTGGCCGATATTGCGTGCCAAGCCGGTTTGCCGGCGGGACTGTTCAACGTCGTCACGGGCGACGGCATACAGGTGGGCCAATCCATCGTGGACCATCCCGGTGTGGGCAAGATCGCGTTTACGGGCTCGCTGCGCGCCGGCAAGATCATTGGCCAACGTGCGGCGGAACGTGTGGTGCCCGTCACGCTGGAGTTGGGGGGTAAGTCGCCCGACATTGTGTTTGAGGATGCCGACCTGGCCGCTGCCGCCAAGGGCGTGTTGATGGGCTTTACGGTCAACTCGGGTCAGGCGTGTATTGCAGGCACACGTGTGCTGGTGCAACGCTCGATCTATGACCGGTTCTTGCACTTGATTGCGCAAGAGGCTGCCAAGATTGCTGTGTCCAACCCGGACAACCCGGACTTTTCGCCCATCATCACCGAGATGCAGTACCGCAAGGTGCTGGAGTACTTCGAAATCGCGCGCCAAGAAAAGGTGCACGTGGTGTGCGGCGGCGATATCTTCCCGGGCTACGACGGCTTTTTTGTGCAGCCCACCATCTATGCCGATGTGGCACCGCAATCCAAGCTGGTGACGGAAGAGATTTTTGGCCCGGTCTGCGCCATCATCCCTTTCGACACCATCGACGAAGCGGTGGCTATTGCCAATGACACTGTCTTTGGTTTGGCAGCAGGGTTGTGGACGCAGAACCTGTCGATTGCCCATCGCGTGGCTGCGTGCCTGCAGGCCGGACAGGTCTACATCAACGAGTACCCCGGCGGCGGCATTGAAACCCCGTTTGGGGGTTACAAGCAAAGCGGCATTGGCAAAGAAAAAGGCCAGGTGGCGCTGGGCCAGTACGCCCAGTCGAAAACGGTCATCGTCAAGCTGTAAAGCTGCTGCACTTTTGGTTGCCGCACTAGGGCCCGTCATCAATTGAGCCATATGACGGCTGCAGCCAAATGAATACCACTCAAGAAGGCATCAGCAGTTTTGTCGTATCGAGTAGCAATGCAGCGGTATTGCTTGAGTCGAGCAAAGAAATTCTCAATGAGATGACGTGCTTTGTATAAGTGCTTGTCGTATGAGCGTTTTTCTTTGTAATGCCTGCGACTTGGAATGACCGCTTGTTTTCCTTGCTGCAAGAGCGGGTCCACGACCCGCTCTTGGGCGTAATAGCCTTTGTCGGCAATGACAATTGCAGCAGTGGTTGAAGCCAGAAGCACGTCTGCGCTAGTGAGGTCGGATGCGTCCCACCAGTGAGATGAAACCGCGTAGGGTTGCCTAATGTATTGACCCAGCGGTTTTTGCAC
>JBJEZV010000108.1:0-1806 GCA_051887595.1 Comamonas sp. | reverse complement strand
ATGGTCACGTCGGCCGGAATCTTTTCGAGATACAGCGCATCCCGAATGAACTGGCGCAAGGAGACCACCAAGGCCGCAGTTTGTACCGGGCGCCCAGCCACCATATCTTGTGCTGCTTGTGCTGCCATGCGGACCTGGTCTTCCGTGCCCAGCAGAATGATGTCTGACAGTGCAGCCTCGACCGTGTCACGTGTGCGTCGTTGACGTTCTGAGCTTCCACCGATCACTGGAGTGTCGTCGTCATCGTCGGGACTAATGGGGTCAATCAAGGGTTCTTCGCTGCGCTCGCCAGCCTGGGTCATTGCCTTGGCTTCGCGCAAATGCAAAGGGCTTACTGTGAGATTGCCGGTGAACGATCCTCCCAGCACTTTGTAGGCAGCAATTAAGGTGCGCAAACGTTCATTGATCTGCCGGTTTTCGCGCTCACGACGTTTTTGAATGGTTTGCATGAACAGCAAACGAACGCCCATCATCATGAGCGTCATCAAAAGCAGGCCCAGCAGGGTTGTGAGGACCGAGGTCCAAGAGGAAAAGTCAAACATGCCTCGCATTGCCTGTGTCCCTTGTTTATTTCAAGATCACGTCTTGGATATAGTGCCATTGCTCAGGCGTGACAGGTGTAATCGACAAGCGATTGCCGCGCTGCAACACGCGCATGTCGGTCAGTGCTGCATGTTCACGCAACTCTTGAATAGACACATAGCGTGTTTTTTTCAAAGCCCTGACGTCCAGCAGCAACCAGCGTGGGTTGTCTGGCGATGATTTTGGGTCGTAATAAGGGTCTGCAGGATCGAACTGAGTAGGGTCTACACGCAAATTGCCGGCTATTTCTGCAATACCGTGGATGCCCGGATCCGCACAACTTGAATGCCAGTACAGCACACCGTCACCGGGTTGCATCTGATCGCGCATGAAATTGCGAGCTTGGTAGTTGCGCACGCCACTCCAAGCGATCAATTGGTCAGGAGCATTCAAGGCGTGGTCGATCGAGTATTCATCGGGCTCGTTTTTCATGAGCCAAAAATGTGGTTCGCGCATGCGTGCATTTAAGCACCGTATGAAAGGCTGATGGAAAAAAAGCCTGCGCAGCACAGGCTGGCAGGCTTGGAGGGAATGGACTGCTTCAATGTAGGTTTGAAGCGCCGTTGACGGGCGAGACTATCCCTGTTTGCAAGCTCTGTGCCTGGCGTACCACTTCCACGCAGTCGTTGATATGACGCTGGCCCAAATAGCGTAGCGCCCCATAGCCAACTGCAGCTGCTATGGCTTGACCTGCGAAGGGAATGAACTTGGCAAACTGCTTGCTGCCCATGCGCACACCCACGCTGCGAGCCAGTCGGACGATGACTTGGTGCGTCAGCAACTTGCCGATGACTACAGAGCCCACCATGGCAACTGCCTTTTGCACCTGGTCACGCACATTGGGGTCGAGCGCATCGATCTGCTCTGGCGCGAGGCCAAACTCGCGGCTGATGTCGGGCAAAAGCTTGGACAAAATGGCAGCGTCAACCGCCCAGTCCAAACCCGGAATAGGCACGGCACTGACGGCGCCGCCCACCATTGCCCGGCGGTGGAGCTTGGCCCGACTTCTTTGAATAGCCTGCTGCAGCGCTTCTTCATTGCTGGGCATGGCACCCAAAGAAGTCGTTTGCTCCATATCACGAATTTTCATGGTGGATCAAATGCTTAACGAACGCTTTTGCTGCGAACCATGTTGTAGATGAACAGAACAATCACCGCGCCGATGACAGAAGCGATCCAGCCTGCGGTGCTGCCTTCGGGGTACCAGCCCATGGCCACGCCGAT
>JBJEZV010000107.1:0-1814 GCA_051887595.1 Comamonas sp. | reverse complement strand
GATGCCACCATGCTGCGCCAGCTGCACTTCTCCAGCCAGCTCATGTCTTCGCGCTTTGAAAACTTGCGTGCGCAGTCCGGTGACACCGTGGCGGAGTTCCGGGTTTACGGTTGGCTGCGTTCGCAGACGCTGCCTGCTAGCCAGCTGCGCGAATGGCTGTATTTGGGCGACAACGAATGGCAAGACGCGTTGGCCGAGTTAGAGCAACGCGGCCACTTGCTGCGCCAGCCCGATGGCATGCTCTCGCTGACCCCCGAAGGCATTGCCCATTCGGAGCGCAATGCCCAGTACGTGCAGCAGTTTGAAGCGCATTTGTTCAGCGACGTCACCCCTGAAGAGATGCAAATCACCCGCCGCGTGCTGCGCAAAATGGCGCACCGTGCCAAGCTGGATATGGGTACTGCAGGTTAAGCTGTGCCTCACAGTTCAAAACAAAAAGGAGAGCAGTAGCTCTCCTTTTTTATTCCCTTGGCAACATGCTTACAGCGATAGCTTGCCTGTGTTGCTGATGTGAAAAATCCGCCGTGCGCTGGGCCAGTAGTTTTGCTCCATCAACTGGTTGATTTCTTCATCAATGATGTCAATCACCCGGTTCACGGCCAGATTGTTGATGGAGCTTTTGGAGCGGATCAGAAACAGCGTCCACGACATCAACGGGGACTTAAATGGCAGCGACACAATGTTGCCGCCCGTGGTCAGGTTGTTCCACACATCGCTGCTGTTGCTAAAGATGCTGCCCGCCACGCCTTCTTGCACGCTGCCGCGAATCAGGTAATTGCCATCGGTTTCAAACACGATGTTGCGGCTGATGTGGTGCAGGCTCACTACCCGGTCTAGCAACACACGCAAGATGTGTGGCTTGCGCGGCATGATGAGCGGAATGCGTTCCAAATCGGCAATTGACAGCTGTTCCGGAATCTGGCCATCAAAGCAGCGGTTCAAAATGTCTTTGTGGCAGTACAAAAACAGCGGCTCCACCAAGATGGGGCGGCAGTCGTAATCGTTGCCCACTTCACTGTTGTACGACAAGGCAATGTCAATCTGGCCCGCGCTGAGCAGGTGGTGAAGCTCCAGTGGAGAGCCTTCAAAAATATCGAGCTCCACGTTTTTGAGCTCGTGCATTTGCCGCTTGATGATCTTGGGCCCCAAGATGCTGCTCGTACGTTGCGGCAAGCCCATGTTCACACGGCCATACGGGTTCACTGAGGCCAGCGACAACTCATTTTCCAAAGACGCCAAGTCGTCAATGATCTGCTGGGCCTTGTCCATGAAGATCTTGCCAATGGCCGTCAGGTAGACGCCTTTGGTGTGGCGCTCAAACAGCTCCGAGCCCATGCGCGTTTCCAGCCGTTTGACGCGCTTGCTCAGCGCAGACTGGGCCACGCACAGTTCGATGGCCGCTTTGTTAAAGCTGCCCGACTTGGCCACCGCCACAAAGGCGTTGATGTCTTCCAGAATCATTCCAACCAACTTCAAGATGCAGGCGATGGCTTAGCTTAGAGACATTGCACCAAGCCAAGGGTTTATGCGAAGCAAGTGTCAGACTCGCGTCAACCTGAAAAGTTCTTTTCACAACGGCGCTAGCGGCTTGAGCTGTGAAAAAACCTGGGCGTATTCCGGCACAAACCGTTGCTGCTTGAGTGCGCGCAGGTCGAGTTCTTCGAGCAGTTCGTACTTTTGGATGAGCTGCTTGAACGCGTAGTAGGGGCTGTCGGGGTTGTGCGTGGCGGCATACATGGCCACGGCCTCAAACGCATCTTGGTTGATGATGGCCTTGAGGATGTTGGCGTAGAACATGCGGTCGCTGTGCGAAT
>JBJEZV010000106.1:0-1821 GCA_051887595.1 Comamonas sp. | reverse complement strand
TGCTTGGGTTCGCGCACATTTGGAAAACGTGCCTTGATCGCGGCCTTGATGCCAGCCGCATCATCCACACTCAGCGTGGTTTGCGTCACCACGGCGAGTTTGTCAGTTTGACGGGGTTGGACCTTGGCCACGTCGTCCTCGTCCTCGACCAAGTGAATGCCTTCAGACAGCTGGCCCATGGTGCCTTCCACCTCGGGGTGGCCCTTGTGGCCAATCATGAGGAACTCATAGCCCTCTTTGGCCAGCTTGGCCACTTCGATGTGCACCTTGGTCACCAGCGGGCAGGTCGCATCAAAAATCGAAAAGCCACGCGCCTTGGCTTCTTCTTGCACGGCTTTGCTCACGCCGTGCGCGCTGAACACCAAGGTTGCGCCAGCAGGCACGTCGTCGAGCTCTTCGATGAAGATGGCGCCCTTAGCTTTAAGGTCATTGACCACAAAAGTGTTGTGCACGATTTCGTGGCGCACATAAATCGGCGCACCAAACTTGGCTAGCGCGCGCTCGACGATTTCGATGGCACGGTCCACGCCGGCGCAAAAGCCGCGTGGTTCTGCCAGCAAGATTTCTTTGGAGTTCACCACCTCAGAGCACCCCGATGATCTGCACTTCAAACGTCACAGGCTGGCCCGCCAGCGGGTGGCTGAAGTCAAACAGCACCGCGCCATCTTCGCGCACCTGCACCACCGAGCCTGCGTAGCTGCCCAACCCATCAGGGGTGGGGAACTGCACCACATCGCCTGCGGTGTAGTGCTCGTGCGGATCGCCCAGCTCATTGAGCAGCTTGCGCGCCACCCACTGCTGCATCTCAGGGTTGCGCTCACCAAAGGCTTCGCCAGCAGGCAGCTCGAACGTGGTGTGCGTGCCTTCAGGCAAGCCCATCAATCGATCTTCCAGCGCGGGCGACAACTCACCCGTGCCCAGCGACAAGGTGCCAGGCTTTTCGTGGAAGGTATTGATGACATCACCCGCTGGACCAGCCAAGCGGTAATGCAGCGTCAGGAATGAGCCCGCTTGTACAGTGGGCACCGAAGTCGTCGTGGAAGGCGCGGAATGTGTCATGGATGTCCCGATAAACTGCCCCCATTGTAGGAAACCCCACATGCCCCCGCGCCCTTGGCGTCTGTTCCTTGCCTACTGCCCCACGCCATGTCCCTGAAAGACCTGCCTTTGGAGAGTCTGCCGCGCGAAAAACTGCTGGCGCGCGGTGCGTCAGCGCTCAGCGATGCCGAGCTGCTGGCCATCTTGCTGCGCACCGGGCGTGCGGGTCGCAGCGTGTTGTCCATGGCCCAAGACCTGCTGCAGCACTTTGAAGGGCTCGCCGGTTTGCTGCGCGCCAGCAGCCAGGAGCTGCGGCCCATCAAAGGACTCGGCCCTGCCAAGCGTGCGGAATTGCTGGCAGTGATGGAATTGGCCCAACGCGCCACGGCCCAGCAATTGCGTAGCCGCGAAGTGCTTTCCAGCCCCGAAGCTGTGAAACACTATCTGCAATTGCAACTGGGCCACCGCCCCCACGAAATTTTTGCTGTGCTGTTTTTGGACAGCCAGAACCGTTTGATCGCCATGGAAGAAATGTTCAGGGGCAGTCTCAACCAAACTTCGGTCTACCCCCGCGAAATCGCTTTGCGCGCGCTGCACCACCATGCGGCCAGCGTCATCTTGTCGCACAACCACCCCAGTGGCTGTGTGCAGCCCAGCGCTGCCGACCGCAGCCTGACCCAGCATGTGCGCAGCGCACTGGGGCTGCTGGATGTGCGCGTGCTCGACCACATCATCGTGGCCCAAGGCCAATGCCTGTCCATGGCGGAAGCAGGCAGCTTATGA
>JBJEZV010000105.1:4238-14742 GCA_051887595.1 Comamonas sp. | reverse complement strand
ACTTACGGCCAAATCCCTGCGCGTGCTGCGCCAGCGCGCAAGCCGCGCGAAGAAGCGCCACAGCTGGGTGTGCGCCGCATTGAAGTCAAGCAGCCTGCAGAGCAGGCCTATGTGGCTATGGCCTACCGCGTACCAGCGGTGCGCCAAGTTCAGAATTTGACTGACGAGGACAAAGATGCGCTGGCATTGCTGGTGTTATCAGCGGTGCTTGATGGCTACGACGGTGCGCGGCTGGAGCGCGCGTTGGTGCAAGGCTCCGACCGTGTGGCCGACAGTGCCAGCAGCTCCGCCAGCATTCTGGGGCGAGGGCCCGCGTTGTTCATCCTTTCAGGCGTTCCTGCCAAAGGCAAGACGCCTGCTCAGCTAGAGCAAGCCCTGCGCGCACAAATCACACGCATTGCCAAAGAAGGCGTGCAAGCGGCGGAGCTGGAGCGCGTGAAGACGCAGTGGATGGCCTCGCAAATCTACGAACGCGACTCGGTCATGGGCCAGGCCCAAAGCCTGGGCAGTTATTGGGTCATGGGCATGCCCGTCAATGCGGATGAACTGCTGTTGCAAGAGCTGATGCGCATCACGCCCGCAGACGTGCAGCGCGTGGCATCACAGTATTTTGGGGACGATCAGCTGACCATTGGCACGCTGGTACCACAGGCGCGGCCCGCATCGCCTGCATCACGTCCTGCTCCAGCGATAGCTCCCAAGCACTGAAAGTTCCGTTTATGAAACACACATCTGTTGTTGCCGCAGGCACGTGGTTGGCCTGCACCTTGGCTGGTTGGGGCGTCACCCCTGCCTGGGCCTTGTTGCCCATTCAGCACTGGCAGCAGCCTTCGGGCGCCAAAGTCTGGCTGGTGGAAAGCCCCAGTATTCCGATGGTGGACATCCAGGTCATGTTCGATGCGGGTTCTCGGCGTGAGCCTGCCGACCAAGCGGGGCTGGCGACGGCGCTGAGCTTGATGAGCAGCAAAGGCATTCAAGCCGATGGCAAGCTGCCCGCCATGGACGAAAACGCACTGGGCGAGGCTTGGGCAGATCTGGGTGCCGGGTTTGAAGCCACGGCCAGCAAAGACAGCTTCAGCTATGCCTTGCGCAGCCTGACCGTACCGGACTTGCTGCAGCGCTCGGTCGAGCTGGCCTCGCGCCAAATGGCTGCGCCCAGTTTGCCCGACAGCATCTGGCAGCGCGAGCGTGCTCGTTGGGCGGCTGCTATTGCGGAGTCCAACACCCGCCCGGCGACGGTGGCTGGCCGCGCCTTTGCTGAGGCTGTGTATGGCGCCCATCCCTATGGCTTGCGCAGTACAGCCCAAACCTTGGCGCGCATTGAAGTCAAAGACATGCAAGCGTTTCAGCGGCAATGGATCCAAGCGTGCCGCGCCAAAGTCAGCGTGGTGGGGGCGGTTGACAAAGTGCAGGCCGATGCTTTGGTGAGCCAGCTGCTGGCGCGCTTGCCGCAAGACGATGGCCAAGGCTGTGCGCCATTGCCGGCAGTCCAAGAAGTGCAGCCTTTGCAGGCTGCACAGGACATGCGTTTGCCATTCCAATCGGCACAGGCACAGGTGCTGATCGGACAACCTGCCATCAAACGCAACGACCCCGATTTTCTGGCCTTGCTCGTGGGCGACCACATTCTGGGCGGCGGCGGACTGGTTTCGCGCCTGATGGAGGAAGTGCGTGAAAAGCGTGGCCTGACCTATGGTGTCTCCAGCAGCTTTGCGCCTGGGATGCACGCAGGTGCTTTCACGATCAGTTTGCAAACACGCCCAGACCAGGCCGAGCAGGCACGCCAAGTAGCACATGAGACGCTGGCCAAGTTCGTGGCCGAAGGCCCTACGGAACAAGAGTTGCGCGATGCCAAGGACAATCTGATCGGTAGCTTTGCGCTGCGCATCGACAGCAACCGCAAGTTGTTGGCCAATGTGGCCAATATTGCTTGGAATGATTTGCCGCTGGACTATCTGGACCACTGGACAGACAAGGTACAGGCGTTGACTGTGGACGATGTGCGCAGCGCCATGCAGCGTGTGATTCAGCCGGATCGCATGGTGACCGTGGTGTTAGGGGAAAAGAAATAATGGGTCGCAATAGTTTTCGCAGTATCGATGAAGCTTTGGCTTTGGAAGCCCGTTTGAGAAAACGTGAAGCTTTTAAAAAGGCTGAAGCCGAAGCACTGGCTGCTGCTGCAGGCAAAAAGCCAGGCAGCAAGGCTTTCAAGCCATCTAAATCCGCGGGTGGCACGGGAGAGGTGCGCATCATTGGCGGGCAGTGGCGCCGCACGCGGCTGGCAGTGGCCCAGCGCCCGGGTCTGCGTCCGACCCCCGATCGCGTGCGCGAGACGCTGTTCAACTGGTTGGGCCAGGATTTGGGCGGATGGCGCTGCATCGATGCTTTTGCTGGCACAGGGGCGTTAGGCTTGGAAGCCGCTTCGCGTGGTGCGAGCCAAGTCCGCATGGTGGAGCAAGACGCAGGTTTGGCACAGCAGCTCGAAGGGCTGGTGCAGCAACTGAAAGCCCAAGGCGTACAGGTGCAGCGGGGCGATGGTATTGCGTCACTGACGCAAAGTGCACCTGGCCACTGGCACGCCATTTTTATTGATCCACCCTTTGCCTCAGAGGCACTGTTTGCGCCCGCCATTAAGGCAGCGGCCCATGCTGTAACGGATGATGGTTTTATCTACCTTGAAGCGCCAAAAGCTTGGGAAGCTGAAGAGCTGGCAGCCTATGGCCTGCAGCAGCACCGTTACCTCAAGGCGGGTAATGTGCATGCGCATTTGCTCAAAAAAATCGCTTCTTAAAGCAGGCGCGCACAGCGCGAATTAACAGCTAAGATTTTGGTACTGTGCCACCCAGTCCAAAAGCTTTTTTTGTGGCGAAGCGCCGCAGGCATAATGCGGCGCTGCTTGCACATCCACTGGAGTAACGCGATGGCCCAACCCGTAATTGCTGTCTATCCCGGCACGTTTGACCCTATTACTTTGGGTCACGAAGACATGATTCGCCGGGCCAGTCAGCTATTTAGCCAAGTGGTGGTAGGGGTGGCTGCCGCGCACCATAAGAAAACCATGTTCACGCTGCAAGAACGCTTGGCCATGGTGGCAGAAGTTTTTAGCGATGTGCCCAATGTGAGCGTGGCCAGCTTTGAAGGCTTGGTGCGAGATTTTGTGCGCGCCCAAAGTGCCAAGGTCATGGTGCGTGGATTGCGATCTGGCACCGATTTTGACTATGAATTTCAGTTGGCAGGCATGAACCGGCACTTGATGGACGATGTCGAAACAGTGTTCCTCACGCCCAGCACCGAGACCATGTTCATCAGCAGCACGCTGGTGCGTGAAATCGCCACCTTAGGCGGCAACGAAGTGCACCGATTTGTCTCACCCCATGTGCTGGATTGCCTGCAAAAAAAGCTTTCAACTTAAGACGTTCGCACTTCGCAGGGTCATGGTGGCAGATTGGCGATGCTGGGATACCACATCGTGAATAAAGCTCAGTTTCGCGATGGCGCCCGATGAAAGCGCAAACGGATAAGCATCGTTTTGACCCAGACTACGGTTAAGGCTGTTGAGCATCAATGTCAGCGGCACACACTGCTGCAAGATGCTTTCAAACGAGCGCTGGGGTAAATCAAACGGGTCCTCCATGGCAGGCCAAGAGCCCATATGGCCGGGCAAGCGCATTTGCAGGTGGTAACTGGCTGCCGTCTCCATCATGTCCATAAGGTGCAAATAGTGCGCCCAGGTTTCGGCCCAGTCTTCCCAAGGATGCGCGGCGGCATAGGCGCTGACGTGATGTTGTTGCCACCCCGCAGGACCTGCGGAGCCGAGCGCATAGTGCCTTTGCAGCGCTTGAGCGTAATCGGCACGCTCATCGCCAAAGAGGCTGCGAAATCTGTCATGCCAAGGGGTATGGGCAATCAAAATGTCCCAAAAGAAGTGGCCAGATTCATGCCGCAAGTGACCCAGTAAGGTTCTATAGGGTTCATGCATGGCCAAACGACGCCTTGCACGCTCGTCATCATCGGCTTCGGCAACGTTTAAGGTGATCGTGCCTGCTAGGTGACCAGTCATGACCGGCGGTAGCCCGGGCTGGTCTTCCAAAAAGTCAAAGAGTGGTGGGGGGACGCCTTGCAGTACGCTCAATGACAGGCGAGACAGGGTGTAGAACAAATAGCGCTTGGCATTTTCAATTTTGTTGGCCCGCATCACATTGCGAGGGTTCTCAAAATTAGGTAGCCAGCGTGTTTGTCGACAAGATACGCAGTAAGGCTGAGAGCCATCTGCATCCGTCGTGAAGTTACACACCGCACCAGCACTGCGATGGTTGTGGCACATGCGTACAGGCGCCAAGTGGCGCGCAGTTTCTGCATTCAGCGCGACCCACAGGCCGTCGGGTTCTGACAAAGGCGCTAACGCCACCATGCGCATCAGAGCAGGCGCAAAAGCCAACTGGGCGCCACAGTGGACGCACTGTGTGTTCTCAAAAAACACCAGATGACCGCAGTGATCACAAGTAAACGCGCGCATGGTGTCCCAATACTAAAAGAAAAAGCCGACCTCAATGGGTCGGCTTGTTGCACTATATAGGACAAGTGCAGGCGAGCGCAGACAACGCTGCGCTCAACCTATTAAGGACGCACCACAATGCTGTTGCGCACCGAGGTCACACCCTTAACGTCACGTGCCAGAGCAGCCGCACGGTCTTTCTCAGCTTGGCTCTTAGCAAAGCCCGACAGCTGGACCACGCCCTTCATGGTTTCCACGCTGATGGCGGTAGCGGCCACAGTCTTGTCTTCGGCAAACTTAGCCTTCACAGCTGCAGTGATACCTGCATCGTCAACATAAGAGCCTACAGATTGCTGGTTGCGGGCCACAGAGCAGCCTGTTGCACCAATGATGGTGGCGCCGACGAGGGTGGCAAATACGATGGCACGTGTAGCTTTTTTCATAGATGTCCTCTGGTGTTGGTCATTCATTAGTCAATTGGTGCGCTGCAGAGCTCAACACCTTGGCAAAGCACCTAAATCACCAAGGCGATCACAAACAGTTAACGACGGCGCCCCATCAGGAAGGCCGCTGCAACGGCAGCGCCTGCAGCTGCAGCCATCAAGATGGATTTACCGGGCTGCTCCACCACATAGCGTGTGGTGGCTTCTGCGGCCTGCTGGAACTGGCGTCGGGCACGCTCAGAGCTTTCTGCGCACAGATTGATGCCCTTGTTGCAGATGTCTTGGGCGCGCGCTGTCAGATCGTCGATCGCAGGGCTCAGCTCTTTTTCAACGGCACGGATGCCTTCTTGGGCTTTGTCAAAGGCGTTGCTGGCAGCTTCTCGGGTTGTTTTCACAGCATCCTTAGCTGCATCACTGGCTTCGCTGGCAAATTCCTGCGCTGAAGCTTTTGCAGTAGAGGCTGCATCTTTCACGGCTTCTTTGGTCGCATCAGCTGCTTCAGCCATTTTCTTTTTGCTCTCGTCCATGTTGTTGTTCATAAAAATGGTCCCTTCTGGAAACGAAATGGCAAGCGCACGGGCTTGCCCATCTTTCGAAGAATGTGGTTAGCCCTTTTTCTTGATCAGGCTCATCACGAAAGTAATGACAGCCATGATCACGAAAACAAAGAACAAGATCTTGGCGATGCCTACGGCGCCTGACGCTATGCCACCAAAGCCAAAAACTGCCGCAATCAGGGCAATGATGAGAAATACAACGGCGTAATGCAGCATGGCTTAGCTCCTCTGTGTGTGTAGGTATTGAATGAACTCGTTGTGCTTTGAGAGGTCATCAGTGCCTTCACTGTAAGCAAGCCGTCGTGAGCGGCCTGCCAGCATCAACAGCCGCCCGATGTCAGTGCGCAGAGAGGGTTGCGTGTGCGAGAAGGCCTACGCGCTATAAAAGAAAAAAGCCACCTGGCGGTGGCTTTTGAGGTGATTTGCCACTTAGGCCAGTGCTGGCGTGACTGGCGCGGTAGCAATGCCCGTTGGGATGACTGCAGAAATTGTGGTCCCTTCACCAACGGCAGAGTTGATGGTCAATCGGCCGCCTGCAGCTTCCACGCGGTGGCGCATGCCGGCCAGTCCGTGTGAGTTGGGGCGCACCGTACTTAAGTCAAAGCCCTGGCCGTTGTCCTGGATCTGCACAGCCACATACGTGGGGTAGTTGTGCACGCTGACTTCAATTTTTGTTGCTTTGGCATATTTGCCAATGTTGGTGAGTGACTCTTGCACCAAGCGGTAAATCGTCAGCTCTGTGGCATCAGGCAATTCGACCGCTTCGAGGCTGGCCTCGACTTCAATGCCAATGCGTTGCGAAAACTCGCTGGTCAAGATTTCCAGTGAAGTGGATAGTCCCAAATTGGCCAAGGAAGAAGGACGCAGATCTTCCACAATGCGGCGTTTCAGCGCAATGCCGCTGTTGAGCGTATCGGTGAGGTGCTTGACCCGATCTGCAATTTCGGGATTGGTCATTTCAATGCGCGACTTCAAGCGCGCCACATCCAGCTTGGCTGCGGTCAGCAGTGCGCCCAATTCATCGTGCAGTTCCCGCGCCAAATGGCCGCGCTCATCTTCACGCACCTGTTGCAGGTGGTTGGCCAGCTCGGTCAAGGAGGCCGTGCGTTCGCGCACCAGTTGCTCCAGGCGCGAGCGTTCTTCGGACTGTAGGGCCTGCTCGCGTTTGTGCAGCCGCTCCACGATATTGTTTTGCCGCAAGTACATGTAGAACGCGAGCAAACCAATGATCGTCACCGTCACCACACCGACGCGTGCCAAAAACAGGCTGGCGTCCACGCTGGCATGGTGCTCGCTGGCTTGTTCACGGCTCAATGCATCAAGCTTGCGTGAGTATTCGCGGATATTGCCCATGTCCACATTGCCCATGTCCGTGAACATCACGAACTTCAATGCGTCGGCATTGCCTTCGCGAAACAGTCGCAAACTCAAATCCATCTCTGCAGTTTTGCGGCTGATGCTGTGCGACAAAGGGGTAAACAAATCCATGGCTGCAGGCGAGTCTTGCACCAGCGCACGAATGGATTCGATGGATTGATTGATGCGAGTGATAGCGTCGTTGTAGGGCTGGAGATAGTTTTCGTCGCTGGTAAGCAAATAGCCGCGCAGACCGGTTTCTGCATCCAGCATGTCACGCATGAGCGTGTTGACGGCCATACGAGTGTCGTAGGAATGCGTCAAAGCGTTCAGAGAACGATCGGTTTTTTGGTAGCCGTATTCGCTAATGGTAATCATCAGGCAACTTGCCAAAATAGCCAGTGGCAAGCTAATCGCCATGCGACGCAATTTGTTCCAGTTCACATCAATTCCTCCAGGAATGTGTGAGTTTGGGCCAGTTATTCTGCATAATCAAGTTGCTTTGAGACAGGTTAACAGCAGCTTCGCAAGCAAATGTATTGCGATACAAGAAAGTTCAGGGCTTTGTAGCCCTTACAACGGAGAGAGGCTTCGATGATCAAAGTTGGTATCGTGGATGACCACGCGATCGTGCGCTCAGGTTTGCGCCAATACTTGTCCGAGCATGTGGACCTGCGTGTCGTGGGTGAGGCAAGCAATGGCCGTGAGGCGATTGACTTGGTGCGCCAGCACGACATTGATGTGCTGGTGATGGACTTATCTATGCCAGGCCAAAGTGGCTTGGATGCTTTGGCCATGCTGCGCGCCAAAGCGCCGGACATGGGCATTTTGATTCTCAGTGGTTATCCCGAAGAGCACTACGCCATCAATTTGATTCGCCAAGGTGCCAGCGGTTATCTGAACAAAGAATGTGAACCCAAAGAGATTGCTGAAGCGATTCGCACCATTTCGCTGGGCCGCCGTTACCTGACGCCTACCGTAGCAGACTTGCTGGCGCAGCAACTCAACCGCAAAGATGATGTGCCTCCGCACGAGCAATTGTCTGAGCGTGAGTTCCAGGTGTTCCTCAAGTTGGCCAAGGGTGAAACCGCAGGCGATATCGCTAAGTCCTTGTCTTTGAGTGTGAAGACGGTATCTACCTATCGCACACGTTTGATGGAAAAGATGGCTTTGTCGTCGAACAGCGACTTGACGTATTACGCGCTGAAAAACAAGCTCATCGATTGATCTTGTGCTTCGCAGGCACAGCAATAAAAAAGCTGACCTTGGGTCAGCTTTTTTATTGGAGCGCTGGAATTACAGAAGAAGTTAAGACGCGCAATGGGTATTGTGACTTGTAGCGCTCAGGCCATTTCCATGCAGTAATCGAGCAAAGCATCAATTTCATTGGATTTGTCAAAGATCGCATCGACACCCAGCTCCTGACAACGCTGTCGCACATCGGAGGTGGCGTAGTTACTCAACACCACCACGCGTTGACCAGGTTTACGGTTTTGGCAGGCTGCAACCACCCCCAGACCGCTGCCCTGGCGCAAAAATAAGTCCACGATGGCCAAATCCCAATCATGGTTGGGGTCGGTTAACCAAGCGCTGCCTTCAGCCTCCGTCTCCGCATACCCGATAGGCTGAACATCCGTGAGCTCGAGCAAGGTCTCGATCAAATTCTGACGGATGGTGGCATTGTCTTCCACGAAATAAGTACGCAGTGTCACGGGCAAATTGTTGTTAGGGCGTCAGTTAAGAAGTGGGAATGCCAGATTTTGCATGCCTGATGCTGATGAGGATGTAGTCGAAATCCTACTTCTTGTTACAAACCACACATTCAGGGTTTCGACTAGTTCGCATGCGCGTCCATTCCATACTCTTGCCATCCAACATCATTAATTTCCCGGTGAGTGGAGTGCCAACATGGGCAATCAGCTTCAAAGCTTCTGCAGCTTGTACTGAGCCCACCAAACCGACCAGCGGCGCAAATACGCCCATGGTGGAACACTGCACTTCTTCGAAAACTTCGTCTGGCGAAAACAAACAAGCGTAGCAAGGCGAAGTTTCCACGCGCGGATCGAACACCGTGACTTGGCCGTCAAAGCGCAAGATAGCGCCGGCAACCAAGGGCACGCGGTGTTTGACACACGCCGCATTCACAGTTTGCCGTGTCTTATAGTTGTCGCAGCAGTCCAATACCACTGTGGCTTGTGAGACAAGTCCGTCCAGCAAGTTTTCATCGGCACGAGCGGTAATAGCGTGGACTTGGACATCCGGGTTCAGCGCAGCAATTGCTTGGCGCGCGGATTCGACTTTGGGCATGCCCACCCGGTCGGTGGTGTGGGCGATCTGGCGCTGCAAGTTGGTGAAGTCCACTTCGTCATGGTCCACCAAGGTGATCGAGCCCACGCCTGAGGCGGCCAAGTACAGGGCCGCAGGTGAGCCCAAACCACCGGCGCCGATGATGAGCACATGGGCATCTAAAAAGGCTTGCTGGCCTTCAATACCCACTTCATCCAGCAAGATGTGGCGCGAATAGCGCAGGAGTTGTTCGTCGTTCATCGCCGTGCACGAAAAAGCCGGGCAGAACCCGGCTGTTTTTTAAAAATTAGAGCTTAAAGCCTAAGTATTAAGCCAGTTTCAGATAGTTTTGTATCGGAAAGTGGCTTGCTATCAAGGCCAAATGCTACGAAAGATCATTCTTCCTTTTTCTCGGGCTCGCGCTCAGTCAGGGTTTTGCTGACTTTGACGGGCTGGCCCTTGAGTTGGTTCAGCGCTTGCTGCAACTGGAAGTCCTTGTCTGAGCCAAACTCAGGCAGGCGACGTTCAGAGATGGGCTTCTTGGCATCTTCTTCCAAACGCTTGCGGGCTTCTTCACGCAGCTTTTCGCGAGCGGCAACGGCTTCGGCTTCGGCGGCGGGGTCGCCATTGCCAATGTGCTTTTCCAGGTCCGATTCACGCATGCGCAGGGCCGCGTAGACATCGCCTTCAGCGGTTTCGTCGATCATGACATCGGGCACGATGCCCTTGGCTTGGATCGATTTGCCGCTGGGGGTGTAGTACAGCGCGGTCGTGAGCTTCAAACCAGTATCAGGGCCTAAAGGACGCACGGTTTGCACCGAGCCCTTGCCAAACGACTGGCTGCCCATGATGGTGGCGCGCTTGTGGTCTTGCAAAGCGCCAGCCACGATTTCTGAAGCGGAGGCCGAACCTTCGTTGACCAGCACCACCAGTGGCACTTGCTTGAGCGCTGCAGGCAAACGCTTGAGCGGATCGCCATGGCCACGGCGGGCGTAGTACTCGGGCGAGGCTTTGAAGACCGACTTGCTCTCGGGCAGCTGGCCGTCGGTGCTGACCACGGTCACGCCTTCAGGCAAGAACGCTGCAGAGATAGCGACTGCAGCATCCAGCAATCCACCGGGGTCGTTGCGCAGATCCAGCACCAGACCCTTGATGTGGGGGTCTTCCTTGTAGATTTCTTCGACCTTGCGCACAAAGTCATCCACCGTGCGTTCCTGGAACTGGCTCAGACGCACCCAGGCGTAACCGGGCTCGATCAGCTTGCCCTTAACCGACTGGGTTTTGATTTCTTGGCGCGTGATGGTCACAGGGAAGGTGCGGCTTTCGTCCTTGCGGAAGATGGTCAGCATCACCTTGGTATTGGGCTC
>JBJEZV010000105.1:0-4138 GCA_051887595.1 Comamonas sp. | reverse complement strand
GAGAGGCCGCCACGGGCGACGGTTTGCAATGACACGGTCGTGAGCGCGCCCGCAAGCACGCCCAATGAAACCCATCCAGCAATTTTGATTTTTTGGCCCATAAAGACTTTGGTTTTATATATCCGCACGCACAAATATACACGGCGCTACCTGCCATATGGTGGGGCAAAGGCCCAACCACCCGTAGGCAGGTAGGGTGTTACAGCACTAGAGGCAAATGGCTTTATGCCTTGCCTTGCGCCGCCACAGCAGCGGCTGCTTTGGCTGCCGCTTCGGCATCGCCCAAGTAGTAGCTGCGAATGGGCTTGAGGTCCGCATCGAGCTCATACACCAGCGGAATACCGTTGGGGATGTTGACACCCACGATGGCATCGTCGGCAATGTCGTCCAGATACTTGACCAGCGCGCGGATGGAATTGCCGTGCGCAGCAATCACCACGCGCTTGCCAGACTTGATCTGGGGCGCCAGGGTCTCGGTCCAGAAAGGCACGACGCGCGCGACCGTGTCTTTGAGGCATTCGGTCAGCGGGATTTGCTCAGGCTGCAAGGCGGCGTAGCGGCGGTCGCTGCGCTCGCTGCGTGGATCGGTCGCTTCCAGTGCTGGAGGTGGCACATCGTAGCTGCGGCGCCAGATGAGCACCTGCTCGTCGCCATATTGCTTGGCCATGTCCGCCTTGTTCAGGCCCTGCAGGCCACCGTAGTGGCGCTCGTTCAGGCGCCAGTTTTTTTGCACGGGCAGCCAGGTGCAGTCCATTTCATCGAGTGCATACCAGAGCGTGCGAATGGCGCGCTGCAGCACCGAGGTGTAGGCCAGATCAAACTCATAGCCTTCGGCCTTGAGCAGCTGGCCGGCCTTCTTGGCTTGTGCCACGCCCGTGGCTGTCAGGTTCACATCGGTCCAGCCGGTAAAACGATTTTCGAGGTTCCAGGTGGACTCACCGTGGCGGATCAGCACGAGCTTGTACATGGCTTCTTTCAGAGCAAAAACACAAGGGAGAAAAGGGTTAGCCTGCTATTTTAGGCTGCGGCCCGCTGCTGTATAGCTTGTGTTGTGTGGGACATGCGCTGTGCCCCTAAAATCGCAGGCTTTGCCAACCCGAGGACTGACGTGACTTTCATTGTTGAAAACTGGTATTTGATTTTGCTGGCCGCGGTCTCCGGTGGCCTGTTGCTGGCGCCTGCGCTCAAGGGGGCTACTGGCGGCTCTTTGCAACCTAACGACGCAGTGACCAAGATTAATCGCGAAAAAGCGGTGATCGTGGACGTGCGCGAGCCTGAGGAATACGTCAAGGGCCACATCGCCAACGCCAAGAACATTCCGCTGTCGCAGCTCGAAGAGCGCTTGCCCCAAGTGGCCAAGAACAAGGCATTGCCTGTGATTTTTGTGTGCGAGAAGGGGGCGCGCGCTGGTAAGGCGTTGCAGCAGGCCAAGAAGCTGGGCTACGAAAAACCCGAGTCTTTGGCCGGTGGTTTGGCTGCCTGGCGCACTGCAGGTTTGCCTTTGACCAAGGCTTAACAAAAGCTTAAGCCGGCTGGGCTACTCCAGCTGTCCTAATATTAAGGGGTCCGCGAGGCCCCTTTTTTTGGCCTGCTGCGGTTGGCAACTTCGCCAGTGATTTTTTCCAAAGCAAAGGATTTCCCCATGCAAGCCGTGAAGATGTACACCACCGCTGTCTGCCCTTACTGCATCCGTGCCAAGCAGGTGCTCAAGTCCAAGGGCGTGGAACACATCGAGGAAATCCGCATCGACACCGATCCCGCAGCACGTGCGCACATGATGGAAATCACGGGCCGCCGCACCGTGCCCCAGATCTTTGTGGGCGAGACCCACGTAGGTGGCTGCGACGACCTGATCGCACTGGACGCCAAGGGTGAACTCGTACCCCTGCTGAACGCCTGATAGTTCTAATGCCGGCGCCAAGCCTGCATAATGAGTGCCAAGTGCCCGCTGTTGCAGCCCCTGCACAGCGGGCCTTTTTTTGATCGCCTGCTTTGCGTAAGAAAGACTGAGACCATGTCCGAACAAGCCACTCCCGTCTTCCAGATTCAACGTGTCTATCTGAAGGACCTGTCGCTGGAACAACCCAATTCGCCCGCCATCTTGCTGCAGCAAGAGCAGCCCAATGTCGACATTCAACTGGGCGTGGAAGCCACCCCTGTGGCCGAAGGCATTTTTGAAGTGGCTGTGACAGCCACTGTGCAAACCAAGATCGAAGATAAAACCCTGTTCTTGGTGGAAGCCAAGCAAGCCGGCATCTTTGAAATCCGCAACATCCCCGAAGAGCAAATGGGCGGTGTGATCGGCGTGGCTTGCCCCCAGATCATCTACCCCTACCTGCGCGCCAGTGTGGCCGATATCGTCACACGCGCCGGTTTTCCTCCTGTGCACTTGGCAGAAATCAACTTCCAAGCCATGTACGAGCAGCAAAATGCAGCGGCCGCTGCCCAAGCCGAAGGTTCCGTACAGTAATTCGCAAGCCCGCTGGGCTTGGCGCATGCTACAAAAGAGGTCCCGCCAACGGGGCCTTTTTTTATGGCTGCTGGCGGCATGATAGTCGATAGATAGACGCAAACAGCTATGAATTTGATTGTGATCGGTGCAGGTGCCTGGGGAACGGCTTTGGCCATTGCGGCTGCTCGCCACGAAGCAGGGCATACGGTGGTGCTGTGGGCGCGCAATGCCGCACAGGCTCAGGCCATGGACAGCGCGCGCAGCAATGCCCAGTATTTGCCGGACATGGCGTTTCCACAGCGACTGCAAATCAGCCATGCGCCGCTACAGCAGGCGGTGCAGGGGCAAGATTTGGTCATCATTGCCACCCCCATGGCGGCTTTGCGCTCAACGCTGCACACCTTGGCACAAGCGCAGATCACCGCGCCAGTGGCTTGGTTGTGCAAAGGTTTTGAGGCGGTGCCTTCAGGCCAGCAGGGCCTGGGCTTGATGCCGCATGAAGTCTGCGCCCAAGTTGCGCCGCAATTGCGGGCAGGTGCGCTCAGCGGCCCCAGTTTTGCGCAGGAAGTGGCCAACGGCCAGCCCACGCTGCTGGTGGCAGCCAGCCCGCATGCAGCGGTGCGCGAGGCGCTGTTGCAGGCGTTCCACACCGGGCCGCTGCGCCTGTACGCCAATGAGGACATCGTGGGCGTGGAAGTGGGCGGCGCCGTCAAGAACGTGATGGCGATTGCTGCGGGTTTGTGCGATGGGCTGGCGCTGGGTTTGAATGCCCGTGCAGCTTTGCTCACCCGTGGTCTGGCCGAGATGACGCGCCTCGGTGTGGCGCTGGGCGCCAAGCACGAGACCTTCATGGGGCTGAGCGGCCTGGGCGACTTGATGCTCACGGCCACGGGCGATTTGTCACGCAACCGCAAAGTGGGTTTGCTGCTGGCCCAAGGCATGACGCTGGCGCAGGCGGTGGATTCGCTGGGCCACGTCGCCGAAGGTGTGTACAGCGCGCGCACGGTGGTGCAGCGGGCGCAGGCCTGCGGCGTGGATATGCCGATTGCAGCGACTGTGGTGGAGTTGCTCGATGGCAAGCTCAGTCCGCAAGACGCTGTGCAACATCTGCTGGCACGCGAGCCCAAGCACGAAGGCGTCTAAGCATTCAGGCTGAAAAAACTCATTAATAAGAGCTGCTTGCCTTAGAACCATGCGGTTTTCCGATATAAAACTATTGCAAAGCTAAGCTGTACTTGGGCAAGCTGCTCTGAAAACAAAAAAAACCGCCCAGGTTTCTGGGCGGTTTTTCGTTGGTGGGTGTGGGAAGCTGTACTTACAGCGACAACTCCAGCGCCAGCAATTCTTCGACGGTCTGGCGGCGGCGGATCAGCTGCACTTGCTCTCCATCGACCAGCACTTCGGCTGCCAGCGGACGGGTGTTGTAGTTGCTGGACATGGAAGCGCCGTACGCGCCGGTGTTGTGGATGACCAGCAGATCGCCCACTTGCGCATCGCCCAGCGCGCGCGGCAATACCACGCCGCCGTCGCCTTGGGTGAACACGTCGCCCGATTCACACAAGGGGCCTGCCACCACGCTGTCGCGTGCAGCGGGCAAGATGCCGACGCCACGGCGCTGGATGTGCATGCCGTGGTAGCTGCCGTACATGCTGGGGCGCATCAGCTCGTTAAAGCCGGTGTCGACCA
>JBJEZV010000104.1:0-1845 GCA_051887595.1 Comamonas sp. | reverse complement strand
TCATCAAAGCCCATGGTTTTCATGGCGCGGGCAGCAGCACCCACATTGCCAGCATGGCTGGTCTCGATCAGGATAAAACGGGTTTTCATTCGGCAGATCGCCCACATGGCACATGCAGGCAGCAAAAAACGGTCAAGGCGGTTAGAATTTGCGCCCTATTGTCGCTGTCCGCATCGCCGGACGTGCGTGAACCCGTTCATCATCCGCGTTCAGCGGTGCACCATCCCAGGTTGTGAGAGAAGAGATTGAAAATTTGGGGGTGGTCTGCTGAGTGCCAACACCACAATCTATGTCGTCTTCCTCTCTGCACCCCATGCTCAATGTGGCCATCAAGGCTGCACGCGCCGCTGGCGCCCTTATTAACCGCGCTGCTTTGGACATCGAATCTGTCCGCGTAGCCCAAAAGCAAGTCAACGATTTCGTCACCGAAGTCGACCAAGCTGCTGAGCGCACCATCATTGAAACACTGCTGGGCGCTTACCCCGAGCATGGCATCTTGGGCGAGGAAAGCGGCAACGAGTTCGGCAACCAGAACTCGGATTACGTCTGGATCATCGATCCCCTGGACGGCACCACCAACTTTATCCACGGCTTTCCTGTGTACTGCGTCAGCATCGCGCTGGCCGTCAAGGGCAAGATCGAGCACGCCGTGGTGTATGACCCCACCCGCAACGACCTGTTTACTGCCACCCGTGGCCGTGGCGCATTCTTGAACGAGCGCCGCATCCGCGTGTCCAAGCGCACCCAGCTCAAGGATTGCTTGGTCTCGACTGGCTTCCCCTTCCGTCCTGGCGACAACTTCCGCGCTTATATGCGCATGTTCTCGGAAATCACCCAGCGCACAGCCGGTGTACGCCGCCCTGGCGCCGCAGCACTGGATCTGGCGTATGTGGCCGCAGGCTTTACCGATGGTTTCTTTGAAACCGGCCTGAACATCTGGGACGTGGCTGCTGGCAGCTTGCTGGTGACCGAAGCCGGTGGTCTGGTGGGCAACTTCACCGGTGAAGCTGACTTCTTGGAACAACGCGAATGCCTGGCCGGTAACCCCCGCGCCTACGGCCAACTGGTCTCCATCTTGGGCAAGTACAGCAAGTTTGCCGGTGTGGAAGACAAGCTGGGCGTGGACGCAGGCATTGCGGCCGACAAGAAGGAAGACGGCGAAGACGACAGCAACGACTGATTGCTGCCGCGCCTTTGACGCAAAACCACAAACAACCGCCAGAGCTGTACGGCCTGGCGGTTTTTTTCCGCTGAACATCCCTGACCGAGATTGCCAAATGCCCCCATTGTCCAAAGCTGACAAAGCCCAGTTCCCTTACACCTTGCTGCTTGACCCCGAGACTGGCAAAGCTGCCGCCTACAACGCCACCAACCAACTGATCACCGCCAACGCCAGCCAAGCGTTGATCGACTACGCCTTGCGCAATGTCAAGCAAGACTTGGCGTTTGACGTGGAAGGCCACGCCGCTACGCCCACTCGCCGCCCGCCTCCAGCCTGGGCTACCGCCGAGATTCAGCCCCGCCTGCGCCTGATCTGGATCCAGCGCCCCCACCAGGATGCTTACGACGAGGAATGGCTGGCTATGCCCGCCAAGTAATCCCTACGCCGTACACACCTCACAGCCGCAAGCGCCCTAGGCCTTGCGGCTGTTTTGTTTGCGCTGCACGACAGCTGGACGCATCCCGGATAATTCCGCCTTGATCTTGACGGGCTACGTCGTACAGTGCCCGCTCACCACAAGGAATTTGCGTTTTGTCTACCTCCGAAGTTTCCACGCACAAGCCGAACAACAACAGCGTGCAGACCCCCGCCTCGCCTTTTGACGCCCCATTGGAGTCGCACAC
>JBJEZV010000103.1:0-1873 GCA_051887595.1 Comamonas sp. | reverse complement strand
GGCAAGCCCGAGAATTTCTCGCGCCCGGACTACACCTTCCGCCTGGAAGGCAATGACGGCGAAGAGCCCACAGGCCATGAAACCGTGAGCATCACCACGCGCAAGCGCGGCGCGCCGCTGGATTTGATCGTGGCTGAAGCTGCCATCGTGGCCAACAGCACCTGGGGCTCATGGATGGCCGAGCTGGGCGTGCCTGGTATCTACCGCAGCCAAGCCAGCATGGCACCCGGCGTGAAGGTGCGCATGTCCACCAAGGCGTTGCCGCACGCCGGCATTGGCGTCAAGAGCTACTCGTGGGCAACTTCACCGCTGCGCCGTTATGTGGACTTGGTCAACCAGTGGCAAATCATTGCCTGTGCGCGCCATGGTGCCACGGCCGCGCTGGCCGCGCCTTTCAAGCCCAAGGATGCGGAGCTGTTTGGCATCATCAGCAGCTTTGACGGCGCCTACAGCGCCTACAACGGCTACCAGCAAGGCATGGAGCGTTTCTGGACGCTGAAGTACCTGGAACAAAACCAGATCAACGAGTTGGACTGCGCCGTCATCAAAGACAACGGCCCCAATGGCATCTTGGTGCGTGCCGATACGCTGCCGCTGGTCATTAGCGTGGCCGGTGCACAAGCCTTGCCGCGTGGTGCACGGGTGCGTGTGAAGCTCGGCGAGATTGATGAGATCACGCTAGACATCCACGGCACAGTCATTGAGCGCTTGGACGACCCCAACGACAGCAGCGATGACGCTGTGGTCGACGAAACGAGCGAGGACGACGAAGAGAACGTGGCGGGCCCGATCGCCATTGCGGTGGATCTGTCGGAAAACGACAGCCCCAGCGCGGATAATCCCACTCCGTGAAACTTCCTGCCGCGCTCCGTTCCATGTCCACCCTCACCCTCACGCTGGGGGTGTCCATCGCTGTCCATGCGGTTTTGCTGACCGTGCGCTTTGTGGCGCCCGAGCAGTTCAACCGCGTGTTCCAAGACACGCCGCTGGAAGTGATTTTGGTCAACGCGCACACGCAGGAGCGCCCTGAGAAAGCCCAAGCCATCGCCCAAGCTGCCTTGGCTGGTGGCGGCGATGCCGCCCAAGGCCGCGCGACCAGTCCGCTGCCTTATTCAGCGTTGACAGCCATTGGCGACGATTTTGAAGAGCGCCAGAAAAAGCTCGATGCGCTGCAAGAGCAGCAGGCCGTGATGCTCACGCAGCTGCGCAAGCAGCTGTCGTCGCTGCCGCAATACGATCCGCGCGAGAACGCGCAACAGCAAGAGCGTGAGCAGCAAGAGATCAAACGCAAGCAACTCATGAAGCTGCTGGCCGAGATCGAAAAGCGCATCAACGAAGAAAACGCGCGCCCCAAAAAACGCTACATCAGCCCCGCGACGCGCGAAGAGGTCTACGCGGTCTACTACGACGCGCTGCGCCGCAAAGTCGAAGCCCAAGGCACACAATATTTTCCTGAATACCAGGGCAAAAAACTCTATGGCGAACTGGTCATGGTGCTGACCGTGAACCACGACGGCCACGTGCTCGCCACCGAGGTGGTGCAAGGCTCCGGCAATCGCCATTTGGACAACCGTGCGCAAGCCATCGCCCGCGCGGCTGGTCCGTTCGGGCACTTTGGCCCCGCCATGCGGGCCAAGGCTGATCAAATTGCCGTGGTTTCCCGTTTTAATTTCACCCGTGAGCAGACGCTGGAGACCAACGTCCGCTAAAGCCCGCCGCCCCTGCGGCCTAGCCTGAACATCCGCATGTCCTCTCACACCGATTCGTACTGCGTCATGGGCAATCCGGTGGCCCACAGCCGCTCGCCGTGGATCCACGCCCGCTTTGCGCAACTGACCCAGCAGGCGCTGGATTACCGCCGCCAGCTGTTGCC
>JBJEZV010000102.1:0-1880 GCA_051887595.1 Comamonas sp. | reverse complement strand
CCTTCATTGATGCGCAGTTTGCTGTCTTGCTTCAAGCGCGCCACGTCTTGGGCGGGGATGTCTTGGGCAAAGTCGACTTCACCGGACAGCAGCGCAGCCACGCGTGTCGCGGGCGACTTGATGGGCAAATACACCAGCTCGGTCACATCCCCCACTTGGTCCTTGCCCCAGTAGTTGGGGTTGCGCTTCATGACCGTGCGGCTGTCCACCTCGCGTGCACCCAGCATGAAAGCGCCCGTGCCGTTGACCGCGCGCGTGGCACCGTTTTCTTGTTTGCTGTTGGCGTCTTGCGTCTCCAGCGCATTGTTTTTCTTGGACCACTCTTCGCTCATGATGAAGAGGTTGGTCAAGTTGTTAGGGAAGATCAGGTTCGGACCTTTGGTCTTGACGTGCACGGTCAGCTCGTCCACGGCCTTGATGTCTTCCACCGATGCCAGCAGCGACTTCACCTGCGCGTTCGGCCCCTTGGCGCGGTTGAGCGAAAACACCACATCCTTGGCAGTCAGCGCAGAGCCGTCATGGAACTTCACATTGGGGCGAATCTTGAACTCCCAGACTGTGGGATCGCTGTCCAGCATCTTCCACTCGGTCGCCAGCAGCGGCTGCAGCTTGCCGTCGGCCGTGCGGTTGATCAGCGTTTCGTACATCTGGTGCATCAACACAAAGTTGGTGCCGGTGTTGAACACATGAGGATCGAGCGTGGTCACGTCGGCCGAACGTGCCCAGCGCACGGTTTCTGCCTGTGCCAGTGCAGCAGAGGTCAACAGGCCAGCGGCCAGCATTGCGGTACCCAGCGTTTTCAAGATCATCTTTGTCTCCAAAAGAAATGAGATTGACGGTATGCCATGAGCCACCCAAGGGCTGCCCTAGGGTTTGCCTAAAGGTCTCGCAAAAAGTGCGCCGCCCATACCGCTCATCGAAATTCGCGCTTAAACCTCATGTTTATAGCGGGGGTGTTCGAACCTCACGCAATAAGCTCATGCCTTTCTCTGGTTTGACGCAAAAATCCTTGTGTTCCAGCCAAAGGCACGCTAACGGTCGATGAGCGCTTGGCATGGCGCGCATTGCCTCGATCACGCCAGCAGCACGAATCAAGGACAATGGCTGCCCGCTTCGGCGGTTTTTGTTCGACTTCGTGCACTTTCGAGTGCCTGCTCAGCATGCAAGCTACCCGTATCGTGGCCATTCGCCACGGCGAAACCTCCTGGAATGTGGATGCCCGCATCCAGGGCCATTTGGACATTCCCCTCAACGACACCGGCCTGTGGCAAGCGCAGCGCGCAGCACAGGCGCTGGTCGATGAGCGCTTTGACGCCATCTACAGCAGCGACTTGCAGCGCGCCCTGACCACGGCCCAGGCGCTGGGCGCGGCGGTGGGTTGCGCGGTGCAGCCTGACACCGGTTTGCGCGAGCGCTGCTTTGGCAGTTACGAGGGCCGCACGTTCAAAGAAATCGAAGCAGAGCAGCCCGAACAAGCCCTGCGCTGGCGCAAGCGCGATCCAGACTTTGTGCCGGACGGCGGCGGTGAGTCGCTGTACATGCTGCGCGGGCGCATTCAGCACACGGTGGACCGCTTGGCCAGTCAGCATCTGGGCGGCCAAATTGCCTTGGTGGCCCATGGCGGCGTGATGGATGTGCTCTACCGTCTGGCAACGCGCCAAGACATGCAAGCCCCGCGCACGTGGGAGCTGGGCAATGCTGCCATAAACCGCCTGCTGTGGACGCCCGAAGGCCTGACCCTGGTCGGCTGGGGCGACACCGCACATTTGGGGCATTCCACGCGCGATGAACTGGTGAGCTAAGGCCTTTTTTTGGCACTTGCTCTCTGAATAAGAGCTGTATGCCTTTGGTAGATAAGCGATTACAAGTCCTAGAGCTTG
>JBJEZV010000101.1:0-1898 GCA_051887595.1 Comamonas sp. | reverse complement strand
ATCAACATGGCCGCAGCACCCCGCTCTTTGCACACGCGGCGCAAAAGCGCAATGATTTGTGCCTGCACGGAAACATCCAATGCCGTAGTGGGCTCATCGGCAATGATGAGTTCAGGCTCCGCGCACAATGCCAAGGCAATTGCTACTCGCTGGCGCATACCACCGGAGAACTGGTGCGGATACTGCGCCATGCGCTGCTGCGCGTGCGGGATCTCCACCTCTTCCAGCAGCGCCAGCGCACGCGCTTCCGCGTCCTTCTCGCTCACGGGAAGGTGTGTGCGAATGGTTTCCACCAAATGGCGGCCCACGGTGTAAACCGGATTCAGACTGGTGAGCGGGTCTTGAAAAATGGTGCCAATGCGCTTGCCGCGAATACGGCGCAGGTCTTCGCCGTGCAGTTGATCGATGCGTTCGCCACACAACTCCACGCTGCCGCCAGAAATACGCCCCGGCGCTTCAATCAAGCCCGTCACAGCAGAGCCCGTCATGGACTTGCCAGCACCGGACTCACCCACCACGCCCAGGATTTCGCCAGGAAAAATGTCGAACGACACATCGTGCAGCACATGCACAGGGCCTTTGTAGGTATCGAATGTGACGCTCAGATTGCGTACACGCAGCACGGGCACAGTGCCTGCTGCTGCATGGCTTGTGGTGTCTGTGTTCATGTTCATTGCAGCTTAGGGTTGAGCGCGTCGCGCAGCCAATCTCCCACGAGGTTGACCGACAGGGCCAGTGCCAGCAGCACCAGCCCGGGGAAGAACAAAATCCACCATTCACCGGAGAACAAAAAGCTCTGCCCAATGCGAATCAACGTACCCAGCGAAGGCGCAGTGGGCGGCAGGCCTACACCAAGGTACGACAGCGTGGATTCCGCCACGATGGCATGGGCAAAGCTGATAGTGGCAATCACCAAAATCGGCGCCAGCAGATTGGGCAAGATGTGCTTGGCAAGAATGGCGGTTTTGCTGCGCCCAATCAACTGTGCAGCCAGCACATAGTCTTTTTGTTTTTCCACCATCACCGCACCGCGCACGGTGCGGGCGTACTGCACCCAGTCCGACAGACCAATGGCGATGATGATCACGTACACCGCCATGTCGTCGCGATAGCCCTCGGGCAACATGCCGCGAGCAATGCCAAAAATCAGCAACGCCACCAAGATCACGGGGAAAGTGAGCTGTACATCGGCGATGCGCATCAGCAGCGTGTCAAACCAGCCGCCCACATAGCCTGCGATCAGCCCCAGTGGCACGCCAATCAACAGTGACAAGGCCACGGCAGCGACACCCACAAACACCGACATGCGCAGGCCGTAGAGAATGGCCGAGTACACATCACGCCCCTGGTCATCAGCCCCCAGCGGATAAAACATGTCGCCCATGCCTTGGCTCCATGGCGGGGTGAAGGCGTCCATGAGGTCCAGATTGGCTGGGTCAAACGGGTTGTGCAGCGCCAACAGCGGCGCAGCCACAGTGGCCAGCACCAGCAGCACCAATACGCCAGCAGCAAATTGCACCAACCGTGACTTGGCAAAGGCGCGTTTGACCGGCGAGTCACTGGCTTTCCAGCCGGTGGACAATGGGCTTTGAGGTGGAACAGGTGGTGTCATTTCAGCCCCCTTATTTCTTACGCAGGCGGGGGTCCACCAGCACATACAAAAAGTCGACGAACAAATTGATCACCACGTACAACAGCGCAATGAACATCAAGTAGGCGGCAATCAAGGGCACATCCACGCCTTGTACCGAAGAGATAAACAGCAGCCCCACCCCCGGCCACTGAAACACGGTCTCAGTGACGATGGCAAAGGCAATCAGTGATCCAATTTGCAAACCAGCAATGGTGATGACGGGAATAAGCGTGTTGCGCAGCGCATGGCCAAAGTACAGGCTTTT
>JBJEZV010000100.1:0-1903 GCA_051887595.1 Comamonas sp. | reverse complement strand
ATCGTGGCCCATGGCGTGGCGCTGAAACCGGGCAAACCTGTGTGCCTGGCCGTCACTGATGGCAAACCTGTGGTGGTGTTGCCAGGATTTCCAACGTCCGCCATTTTTACGTTCCACGAGTTCATGGCGCCTGTCTTGCGCGCCTTTGCGGGCCTGCCGACCGAGCAGCATGCGCAAGTGCCCGCCACCTTGCCCATGCGCATCAATTCAGAGCGAGGGCGCACCGAGTATTTGCTGGTGGGGCTGATTCCTACGGAGCATGGGCATGTGGCCTATCCCATGGGCAAAGGCTCAGGTTCGGTCACCACCTTCAGCGCAGCCGATGGTTTCATCAAAATCGACCAGCACACCGAAATGCTGGACGCTGGTGCCATGGCGCAAGTGCAGCTGATTGACCGCCACACCTCAGCAGCAGACTTGGTCATCATGGGCAGCCACTGCCTGGGGCTGGACTGGCTGATCCAGACGCTCACGTCGCAGGGACTGCGCATCAAGACCATGAACATTGGCAGCACGGGGGGGCTGCTGGCTGCCAAACGTGGGGAATGCGATGTGGCAGGCATTCATTTGCTGGACCCGCACACCAACACCTATAACGCGCCGCTGCTCAGCCCCGGGCTGCAACTGATTCCTGGCTACGGACGCATGCAAGGCATTGTGTTTCGCAAAGATGATGTGCGCTTTGCTGCGAGTGACATGGCGTCGGCGCTATCGGTCATAGTCAGTGATGCACGCTGCAGCATGGTCAACCGCAACCCGGGCAGTGGAACGCGCATCTTGCTCGACCAGCTCTTGGGCGCCCATCGCCCCAGTGGTTATGGTCTGCAAACCAAATCGCACAATGCCGTGGCCGTCGCGGTGGCACAAAAGCGCGCCGACTGGGGCATGGCAATTGATACGGTGGCCGCCCAATACGGGCTGGGATTTATACCGGTGCAGCAAGAAGAATATGACTTTGTTATTCCCGAGCAGCGCCTGCGCCGAGAGGCCGTGCAACTGTTTGTGCAGACCTTGCAATCTGAGCGCGCGCAGGAAGCATTCCAGCAGTTGGGATTTCGCTCCAAAATAAGCTGCGCGGCTTAAATGCTGGTTAATACTAATTGCACAAATAACCAGAAATTCAAAAGCCAATTTATTCAAAGATCACAGCCGCTTGGACCAACTTATGCCCTGTCATTCATATCGCGTGACGGGGATTTTTTTCACAGAATGGGCATTCCCGTCACTTTGAATGAGTCGACCATGCCCAAGATCGCATCGCTTCACTTACGCCGTCATTTTTTCATCAGCCTTCAGGCACTGATTTTGAGCGCTGGCGCCGTTTTCTCTTCGCATGCGCAAGAAAATTTCATGGTGATGGCCTCCACCACGTCGACCGAGCAATCAGGACTTTTTAAGCATTTGCTACCCGCTTTTACCCAAGCCACCGGCATTGAGGTGCGCGTAGTGGCGGTAGGCACCGGTCAAGCGCTGGACATGGCGCGCCGCGGAGATGCAGACATTCTTTTTGTGCACGACCAGGTGGCTGAAGAGAAGTTTGTAGCAGAAGGCTTTGGCCTAGAACGTCGCCCCGTGATGTACAACGACTTTGTGCTGCTGGGCCCAAAAAGCGATCCAGCGGGTGTGCGCGGCAACCAGATTGCCTCAGCGCTTAAAAAGCTCGCGACAATCAGCCAAGGCTTTGTTTCACGCGGAGATAAAAGTGGCACCCATGCTGCTGAACTGCGGCAGTGGAAGATGGCTGGCGTGGATATGTCGGGCCCCACGCCCCAAGGCTATAAAGAGTGCGGCTGTGGAATGGGGTCAGCATTAAATATCGCTGCATCAACCAATGCTTATGTACTCTCAGACCGAGGAACGTGGTTAAACTTTAAAAACCGTGGTGACTTGGATATTCTCGTTG
>JBJEZV010000099.1:0-1907 GCA_051887595.1 Comamonas sp. | reverse complement strand
AGGTGGTAATCCAAGCGCCATCCCACATTGTTGGCATAGGCCTGACCGCGGTTGCTCCACCATGTGTAGCACTCGTCCGTAGTGTCCGGCTGGAGGCAGCGGTAGACGTCTTTGATGCCGCCCTGGGCGTTGTCTGCCAGCAGCATGTCCATCCAGGCGCGTTCTTCGGGGGTGAAGCCGCTGTTTTTCTGGTTGCTGCGCCAGTTCTTTAAGTCTTCCTTGCGGTGGGCGATGTTGATGTCACCGCACAGCACAAATTCACGCTCGCCTTTCAAGCGCATCAGGTGGGCGTGCATTTTCTCCAGGAAGCGGAACTTGGCGGCTTGCCGCTCTTCGCCCGATGAGCCGCTCGGAAAATAGCTGCTGATGATCGAGAACTTGCGCGAGGGCGTGTCAAAGCGTGCTTCAACGTAACGGCCTTCGGCATCGAACTCCTCAGCGTCAAAACCGGCAATCACATCGCTGGGGGTGTGGCGGCTATAAATGCCAACGCCAGAATAGCCTTTCTTTTGCGCAAAATGGAACACACCGGGCATGCCGGCGAGCGACTCAAATTTGCCGGCGATATCCGCAGCTTGCGCTTTGACCTCTTGTACGCAAATACAATCCGGGCCGGTGGCTGCAATCCATTCCTCGACACCTTTGGATGCGGCAGAGCGGATGCCGTTGAGGTTGAGGCTGGTCAATTTAAAAAGGGATGAATCCATGGCAATCAGTGGTGCGCAGCAAGAACAGAATGAACGTTTAGCGCAGGAGTTTGTGCAGTTTGCCGTCGACGCAGGAGTGCTGCGTTTTGGCGAGTTCAAGACCAAAGCAGGGCGCATGAGCCCCTACTTCTTCAATGCGGGCTTGTTCGACGACGGAGCCAAAATGGCCCGGTTGGCGGAATTCTATGCAAAAGCCATTGTGGCCAGCGGCGTGGAATTTGATATGGTCTTTGGCCCAGCTTACAAAGGCATTCCTTTGGCCGCAACGGTTGCGGTCGAATTGGCGCGCATGGGCAAAAACGTGCCATTTGCGTACAACCGCAAGGAAGCCAAGGACCATGGCGAAGGCGGCACCCTGGTGGGTGCGCCTTTGCAAGGCCGGGTGCTCATCATTGACGATGTCATGAGCGCTGGCACCGCCGCGCGCGAATCCATTGCTTTGATTCAGGCTGCAGGTGCGCGTCCCCATGCCGTGGCGATTGCCTTGGACCGCCAAGAAAAAGCCACTGAAAACGGCCAGGATGTGGACCACAGCGCCGTGCAGTATGTGCGCAACCAACTGGGTTTGCAGGTGTGTGCGATTGCCAGCCTGTCAGACTTGCTGTCTTTCTTGGGCGCCCGTGGTGACGATGGCGAAATGTCGCAGCACCATGAGCGGGTCATGGCCTACCGCGCGCGCTATGGTGTGAACGACTAAATTGGCGCACAACTTCATAAAAAAAGCAGCTGAAAAGCTGCTTTTTTTGTGTGCGCAAAGGCGTACTAGACCGGTTGCCAGACGGTGTCGCCACCACCAGCCGCACCCCCGGAAGACAGCGCTTGAATCCCCAGCAAAGGCGCATGGCGGCGCAGTAACTCTTCAAAGCGCTGTGCATCTTCTTCGGTCACCGCAGATTCGCCATGGTGATAGTCTGATGCCACTTGAGAGGTCGTGAAGCTCATGTGACCGAACTTTTGGACAGCGTTGCGCAACTTGTCGAGATTGATGGGGGCAGGGGCTTGCATGGTGTCACTCCTTCACAGGTCTGCAAACTACATGAACCAGCCCAATGTGGCATGGCTTGCTCAAGCGCACAAGAGGTGCAGTGCGCAAGCCACGATAAATTACAGTGGGTACTGTGCCTTGCCTTGCTCCTGTACCGTGATCCAGTGTGTACGGGTGAACTCTTCCAAAATCCAGTGGCCATTAAAGCGCCCCAG
>JBJEZV010000098.1:0-15421 GCA_051887595.1 Comamonas sp. | reverse complement strand
CATGAACAACACCCCTTCGGTTGGATTGATGTCCAACTTTTGGGGTGCAGTTCACCATGCGGGCTTTTTACATGCTTGCGCAGCGAGGATGACTACAATGTCCAGCAAGAAACGTGCCCTGCCCATGACACACCAACTCCTTTCCAGCCTGCTGTGCGCCGCCTTGTGCGGTGCTTTCGGCGTGGCGCACGCTGAGCGTGCCGACCGTGACAAACCCATGAACATCGAGGCCGATGCCTTGCGCCACGATGAGCTCAAGCAGACCAGTGTGTTCACGGGCAATGTGGTGATGACCAAGGGCACCATCGTGCTGCGCGGCGCCCAGCTCGATGTGCGCCAAGATGCCCAGGGCTACCAGTACGGTGTGGTCACGGCAGCTGCTGGGCAGCGCGCCTATTTCCGCCAAAAACGCGATACCGCGCCAGGTGCGCCGGACGAGTATGTGGAAGGCGAGGGCGAGGTCATCGAGTACAACGGCAAAACCGACGATGTAAAGCTGATCCGCCGAGGGCAGCTGCGCCGTTATACCGGCGGCAAACTCAGCGATGACATCATGGGCAGCGTCATTACCTATAACAACCTGACCGACGTGTTCACGGTGGACGGTGAAAAGCGCAGCAATTTGCCCTCTTCTGCGCCTGCAGGTTCGGGTGGCCGTGTGCGTGCCATCTTGGCTCCCAAGGCCACGCCCAGCGATACCGACTCCAAGCCCGCAGCTCCAGCCCAGCCCTTGCAGCCTTCAGACCGTTTGAATTTGCAAGGACAGTAATTCATGGTTGATACCACCCAAGCTCCCGGCAGCTCCAGCAAGCTGGAAGCGCGCCATCTTGCCAAATCCTACGGCAGTCGCCGCGTGGTCAAGGATGTGTCCATGACCGTGCAAAAGGGCGAAGTCGTAGGCTTGCTGGGCCCTAATGGCGCAGGCAAGACCACATCGTTTTACATGATCGTGGGTTTGGTGCGCTGCGATGGCGGTGACATCTTTATCGACGGGCAATCCGTGGGCAATATGCCCATTCACCAACGCTCGCGCCTGGGGCTGTCCTACCTGCCGCAAGAAGCTTCCATCTTTCGCAAGCTCAATGTGGAAGACAACGTGCGCGCCGTGCTGGAGTTGCAAAAGGACGAGGCCGGAAAGTCTTTGTCCAAAGACCAGATTGAAGCGCAGCTGACCAATTTGCTGCAGGAGCTGCGGGTCGAGCACTTGCGCCACTCTCCTTCGCTGGCACTGTCCGGGGGCGAGCGCCGCCGCGTGGAAATCGCCCGGGCACTGGCGACCAATCCGCGCTTTATTTTGTTGGATGAGCCGTTCGCAGGTATTGACCCCATCGCTGTGATCGAGATCCAGCGCATCATTGGCTTTCTGAAAGAGCGCGGCATCGGCGTGCTGATTACAGATCACAACGTACGCGAAACACTGGGTATTTGTGACCATGCGTTCATCATCAGTGATGGCACAGTACTGGCACAAGGAACACCGCAAGAGATCGTGGAGAACCCGGACGTGAGACGGGTCTACCTCGGCGAACACTTCAGGATGTAATTAGCGCGGTAGAAAAGAAAAAACTTGAGGGAGTTCAGCGTTGAAGCCTGGTTTGTCTCTGAGGGTCTCGCAGCATCTGGCATTAACGCCGCAGCTGCAGCAGTCCATTCGCCTCCTTCAGCTCTCCACGCTGGAACTGTCCCAAGAAGTCGAGCAAATGCTCGACGACAATCCTTTTTTGGAAGTGGTTGCTGAGTCTTCCGAGCGTGAAGATTTCGGCGTCGCCCACGAAAACACGCCAGCAGAACCTGATCACCTAGACAGCAGCCACAGCACTGCCCTTGATACTTCTAGCTCGAGCAGCTTGGATGCAACCAAAGAGGTTGACGCAGCAACAGAACCTGATCTGCCCCAAGACTGGGAAGGTGATGGCAGCGTGGACATGGCCTGGGACGATAGTGAGTGGGGCGGTGATGCCCCTGCACGCGGCCAGCGCAACGATGAGGACGATGCACCTACCGCGCTGGAGCTGGCGGGCACACACGAATCATTGACCGATTTTTTGCACCAGCAGGCGCTGTCTTTGCGACTGTCAGAAGTGGACCGCTGCGCGCTGCGCTTTCTGATCGAAAACCTCAACGATGACGGCTATCTGGAAGACACACTCGAAGAGTTAGCAGTTGGCTTAGCAGGCAGCGATGATCTGGAGCAGCTGGAAGAGTTGGTGCACCGCTTTACGGTGGCCCTGCGACTGCTGCAATCGCTTGAGCCTGTTGGGGTAGGGGCGCGGGATTTGGCAGAGTGCCTGCGGTTGCAGTTGCAGCATCGCCAAGGCCTGCAAGGCGATGTTGACGAATCGGTTGCCCACGCACTGCTGCTGTGTGCACAACCCTTGGAGCTGTTGGCACGGCGCGATGTGCGCAAGCTGATGCAAGCTTGTGGCTTGCCTGAAGCTAAAGTGCGGACCGCTTTAGCGGTGATCGCCCGGCTCGAACCCAAACCAGGGCGGCGCTTTGCCGATGTGGAGCGCCACGTGGTAGTGCCCGATGTGCTGGTGAGGCGTAGCGCACGCGCTGGCGCAGATGGGCAGCCGCAATTCATCGTACAACTCAATCCTGACGTCATGCCCCGATTGCGGGTGCACGATATCTACGCAGGCGCGCTGCGCAGCCACAAAGGCAGCGAAGGCCATGCGGGTCTGCAGCAACGCCTGCAGGAAGCGCGCTGGTTCATCAAAAACGTGCAGCAGCGCTTTGACACCATCTTGCGGGTGTCCAAAGCGATTGTGGATCGGCAGAAAAACTTCTTTATCCATGGCGAATTGGCCATGCGCCCGTTGGTGCTGCGTGACATTGCGGACGAACTGGGTCTGCACGAGTCCACCATCAGTCGCGTGACCACGGCGAAATACATGTCCACGCCGCACGGCACCTACGAGCTGAAGTTTTTCTTTGGCTCGGGCTTGGGCACAGAAACCGGCGGCAATGCATCCAGTACCGCGGTGCGTGCCTTGATTAAGCAATTTGTTGCGGCTGAGAACATTAAAAAGCCGCTGTCAGACAGCCAGATTGCTGAGATGTTGAAGGAGCAGGGCATCGAGTGCGCGCGCCGCACCGTGGCCAAATATCGCGAAGCACTCAAAATTGCGCCAGCAAATTTGCGCAAAGCGTTGTAAGCGAGGAGAGCAACCCACTGAATGCGTGTTGGTTTGTACTTACTGTTTAGCTAAGCTTATTCGTGCTCGTTAGAATCGCGCGACTACGGTTACTACTTATGCGCTGCCTTCCGGGCAGCGCTTTTGTTTTTCAGCTTGCGCTAAACAGTGGGGTGCGCTGCGCCCGGAGAAACCACCATGCAACAACGTCGTCTTACGCTCTTGGCCCTCGGTGCCGTCACTTTGTCCGCTTTGGGTGCCTTTGCGCCTGCGGTCCATGCAGAGGAAAAGCCCAAGGTGGCGTTGGTCATGAAGTCGCTGGCCAATGAGTTCTTCCGCACCATGGAAGATGGTGCCAAAGCCCACAATAAAGAGCACAAAAACTATGTGCTGGTGAGCAACGGCATCAAGAACGAGACCGACACGGCTGCCCAAATCAAGATGGTGGAGCAGATGGTGGCCCAGAAGGCCCAAGCCATTGTGATCGCGCCTGCTGACTCCAAGGCACTGGTGCCTGTGCTCAAGAGTGCGGTAGACAAGGGTGTGATCGTGGTCAATATCGACAACCGCCTGGACCCTGAAGCGCTCAAGGAAAAAAATCTGAACATTCCTTTTGTCGGTCCTGACAATCGCCTGGGCGCAAAACTGGTGGGCGAACGCCTGGTTCAGGAGCTCAAGGCCGGCGACAAGGTCGGCATCATTGAAGGCGTGTCCACGACCACCAATGCGCAGCAACGCACCGCTGGTTTCAAAGATGCCATGGATGCGGCCAAGATGCAGATTGTGGGCATTCAATCGGGCAACTGGGAAATCGCCAACGGCAACACAGTGGCTGCCGGCATGATGCGTGAGAACCCTGACCTCAAGGCGTTGTTGGCGGGCAATGATTCCATGGCGCTGGGCGCTGTGGCGGCTGTGCGTGCAGCAGGCAAGACAGGCAAAGTGCTGGTGGTCGGCTACGACAACATCCAAGCCATTAAGCCCATGCTCAAAGACGGCCGCGTTCTGGCGACAGCCGACCAATTCGCTGCCAATCAAGCCGCTTTTGGCATTGATGTCGCGCTCAAAGCACTGAAAGACAAGACGCCCCAGTCCGCACTGCCTGCAGAAGTCAAAACCGATGTGGTTTTGGTGACCAAGTAAGAGGCAGCGCATGGCACTCCCCCGCTCCGCAGACCATGGCAACGTGGTCATGCGCCTCGAAGGTATTGGCAAGGATTACGGTGACAGCACCGTGCTGGACGGCGTCAGCCTGGACCTGCGCGCGGGTGAAGTGTTGGCACTGACCGGTGAAAACGGCGCAGGCAAAAGTACTTGCTCCAAAATCATGTGCGGTCTGGTGACGGCTTCGCGAGGCCGGATGACCCTGATGGGGCAGGCTTTTGCGCCGGTTTCACGCACCGATGCGGAGCGCCAAGGCGTGCGCATGGTGTTGCAAGAGCTCGGACTGGTCAACACCTTGAGCGTGGCAGAGAACTTGTTGCTGGACCGCTTGCCCCATCGTCTAGGAATGGTGGACCGCAAGCGCCTCAATGAGTTGGCACGCGAGCAGCTGGCCAAGATGGGGCTGAACCACATTGATCCGCGTACCCAAGTGTCAGAACTTGGCATCGGTATGCAGCAAATGGTGGAAATTGCCCGCAATTTGCGCGACGGTAACCGTGTATTGGTGCTGGATGAGCCCACGGCCATGCTCACGGCCAAAGAGATCGAACACCTGTTTGCGCAAATCGATGCGATGAAATCCCAAGGTGTGGCGCTGGTCTATGTGTCGCACCGCTTGGAAGAATTGCAGCGCGTGGCTGAGCGCGTGGCAGTGCTGCGCGATGGCCGTTTGGTCGATGTGCTGCCCATGCAAGGCCTGTCAGAAGCCACCTTGGTAGAGCGCATGGTCGGGCGCCATGTCGAAACCCTTGACGAAAAACCTCGCCGCAAGGCCGGACCTGTCCTGCTGCGCGCTGAAGGCATGTCGCGCGGTGATGTGGTCAAAGACGTGAGTCTGGAGTTGCACGCTGGTGAAGTGCTGGGCGTGGCGGGTCTGGTGGGAGCAGGGCGCACAGAGTTGCTGCGTTTGCTGTATGGCGCGGACAAGGCAGACAGCGGCCGCATTGAGCTGACCCACCACCACCCTGACTTGAAGCCACAAACCGTGACTCCCAACTGGCGCAGCCCCATGCAGGCCGTGCGCGCTGGTATTGCGCTGATTACGGAAGACCGCAAGGCCCAAGGGCTGCTGCTACCCCAATCGATTCGCGTGAACACCTCGCTGAGCCACATGGGTGCCGTCTCTGGTGGGGGGTGGCTGCACCGCTCGCGCGAGGCGCAGTTGGCGCGAAACATGGTGCAGCGTTTGCGCGTGCGCGCCTCGAATGCCGAGCAGCCGGTTGGCACGCTCAGTGGTGGTAACCAGCAAAAAGTGATTTTCGCGCGCTGGCTGCACCGCAATTGCCCGGTGGTGCTCTTGGATGAACCCACACGCGGCGTGGATGTGGGCGCCCGCGCTGATCTGTATGCCGAAATCAACACCATGACCGAGCAAGGCAAGGGCGTGATGGTGGTTTCCAGCGACCTTCGAGAGCTGATGGAGTTGTGCGATCGCATTGCTGTCATGCACCAAGGCCGCATTGTGGCGACCTTTGAGCGCAGCGCCTGGAACCAAAAAGCCTTGCTGGCTGCCGCGTTTGGCGATGTGGCTGACGCTACAGCGCTTGCTGCCTAAAACTTTTTCCCAATACCCATGTCTTCCACCTCTACTTCTACCCCGGCTGTGGCACGCAGCCCTTGGCGCCAAGAATTGGGCACTTACATTGGCTTGATCGTGGTGCTAATCGCCATGGTGGCGCTGTTCAGTTCACTGTCGGACTACTTTTTCACCGCCGATACGCTGCTGTCTATTGCCAATGAAATTCCTGCCTTGGCCGTGATGGCCGTAGGCATGACATTTATTTTGATCATTGCGGGCATTGATTTGTCGGTGGGCTCGGTCTTGGCCCTCAGCGCAGCTGCTGCAGCCGCCGCCATGCTGCAGTGGGAGTGGGGTGCCTGGGGCGCTGCAGTGCTCGGCCTGTTGGTGGGCGTGGTGTGCGGCGCCATCACCGGTGGCATTTCGGTGGCATGGCAGCTGCCCAGTTTTATTGTCTCTTTGGGCATGCTGGAAGCGGTGCGTGGCGGGGCTTATTTGGTGACCGACTCTCGCACCCAATATGTGGGTGATGCCATGGGCGGCCTGGCAGCGCCGTGGGTTGCAGGCCTTTCGGCTTCTTTCTTTATCGCCATCGTGGTGGTCATCATCGGCCAGTTGGTGTTGTCGCGTACCGTGTTTGGCCGCTACGTGGTCGGTATAGGCACCAATGAGGAAGCCATGCGACTGGCGGGTGTAGACCCCCGTCCGATCCGCATCACCGTGTTTGCGGTGATGGGCTTTTTGGCCGCTTTGGCAGGTTTGATGCAATCGGCCCGTTTGGAAGCTGCAGACCCCAATGCTGGCTCGGGCATGGAATTGCAAGTGATCGCCGCGGTGGTGATTGGTGGCACCAGCTTGATGGGTGGCCGTGGTTCTGTGATCAACACCTTCTTTGGCGTGCTCATCATTGCCGTTCTGGAAGCTGGTTTGGCGCAAATTGGCGCCAGCGAACCGAGCAAGCGCATCATCACCGGCGCGGTGATTGTGGTGGCGGTGGTGGTGGACACCATTCGCCAGCGCCGCAGCGCCCGTAAGCATTAAGAGGTTGCTGATGACTTCCAAGACCCGTATCGTCGTGCTCGGCAGCCTGAACATGGACGTGGTGCTTCGCTGCGACACCTTGCCCGCACGTGGCGAAACCGTACATGCGCAGGAGCTGCGCTACATCCCTGGTGGCAAGGGCGGTAACCAGGCAGTGGCTTGTGTGCGTCACGGTGCGCAAGTGGCGCTGGTGGGCGCTGTAGGCCGTGATGCCCACGGCGACGTACTGCGTAACGCGCTGGTGAACGACGGCATTGATGTCTCCCATGTGGCGGTGCACGACGGCGTGGCCACTGGTTCAGCTGTGGTGATGGTGGAGCAAGACGGCAGCAACCGCATTGCAGTGATTCCCGGCGCAAATGCGCTGGCGGATGTGCCTGCCAACTTTGCGGAGATTTTGAAGACCAGCGACTTTCTGGTGGTGCAGTTTGAGACGCCTTTGCCGGTGCTGGACCGCGCAATCGCCATGGCGCACCAAGCGGGCTGCAAGGTGGTGCTCAACCCATCACCCGTCAAAGCGGTGCCCAATCAGTGGTGGCGCATGGTCGATACGCTGGTGGTCAACGAACACGAAGCCGCAGAGCTGTCAGGCATGGCGGTAACAGAGGCGGATACCGCCTTGCGCGCCGCCCAGCATTTCTTGGCCCAAGGGGTGGGCCGTGTCGTAGTCACCATGGGCAGCCAAGGCGCGTTGGCACTGGATGCATCAGGTCATAGCGTGCATCCCGCACCCAAGGTGAACGTGGTGGACACCACCTCGGCCGGTGACACTTTCTTGGGCACCATGACCACCCGTTTGGGCGAAGGCTGCACATTGGCGCACGCGGTGGAGTGGGCCATCAAGGCTGCTGCCTTGTGCATCGGCCGCGCGGGCGCACAGCCTTCGATTCCTCAGCGTTGCGAGGTAGAACCCCAATGAAAAAAGCCAAACTTTTGAACGCTGCGCTGTCGCATTTGGTGGCGCAACTGGGCCACAACGATGTGGTGGTGGTGGGCGACGCTGGTTTGCCTGTTCCCCCTGGCGTGCCATGCATTGACTTGGCGCTGATGCGTGGCCTGCCCAGCATCGCGCAGGTGCTCGAAGCCCTGGAGAGCGAGATGCAGGTGGAGCGCATGGTCCTGGCCAAAGAGACCTTCTTCGCCAACCAAGGCGAATTGCCTGGCTGGCTGCCCACTGCGTGGCGTGAGCTGCCGGTAGAACAGGTCTCGCACGAAGTTTTTAAGCAGCGCAATGCGCAGGCCCGTGCCGTGATCCGCACCGGTGAATGCACGCCGTATGCCAATGTGATGTTGGTGGCCGGTGTGGCCTTTTAAAATCGGGTGCTTGCACCTTTTCTGACAAACGCAGCCCGCAAGGCTGCGTTTTTTGCTTGCAGCGAGACTCAACCAAGGGCCGTACAAGGGCAGGGTGACTCGCGTATGCTTGGCCTCCTGCTATGAATCAACTGCATCTGTTTTTACCCTGCGCCGCCGGCGTTGAGGGCTATCTGGCCGACGAAGTGCGTGCCATTACCGGCGTGGGCAACGACGATGTGCTCACCGGCCGTGGTGGCGTTATGGTGCGCGGCATGTGGCGCGATGCCATGCTGCTCAACCTCTACAGCCGCTTGGCGCAGCGTGTGCTGGTGGAGCTGTCGTACACCGAGTACCGCAGCGAGAACGACCTGTACCGCGCCGCCAGCGAGGTGGCGTGGGAAATCTGGTTCTCGCCCAAAGAGACCTTCAAGATTGAAACGACGGCCCAGCACAGCCCGCTGACCAGCCTGAACTTTGCGGCCTTGCGCGTCAAAGACGCCATTGCCGATCGTTTCCGTGCCAAGCGCAACGGTGTGCGCCCCAGTGTAGAGACTAACCGCCCCGACGTGCGCGTGCACATGCACCTGACGACGGACACCTGCACGCTGTACATCGATACTTCCGGCGAGGCGTTGTTCAAGCGCGGCTGGCGTGAAGACAAGGGCGATGCACCTTTGAAGGAAACGCTGGCGGCGGCCATGATTGCCGCCACCGGCTGGGACCCGCACGGCCCCAATCCACAGCCGCTGTACGACCCCTGCTGTGGCTCGGGCACGGTGGTGATTGAAGCGGCGCAAATCGCCCGCAAAATTCCTGCTGGCATCTTGCGCAGCTTTGCGTTTGAGAAGCTGGTGCCCTTCCAACGCCACGTGTGGGAGGCTATTTTGGACGAAGCCGAATCCAAAATCCTGGACGAAAGCCCGGTGCCGATTTTTGGGTCGGACGTCTCGCACCGCATGGTCGACTTTGCCCAGCGCAATGCCGAGCGCGCAGGTGTCGCAGAAACCGTGCAGCTGCGCGGCGGCGATGCACTGCAGCGTATGCCGCCTTGCGAGCAGCCCGGCATGATGCTGCTCAACCCGCCGTATGGTGAGCGTATTGCCGCTGCAGGTACGTTTGGTCGCAATGCGGCTGAGCGCATGCAGGTGGTCGAACGTGTGGGCCGCGAAACCGCGCAGACCGAAGATGGCGGCGAGTTCTTCAGCCAGTTGGCCAGCCACTGGAAGAAAAACTACAGCGGCTGGAGCGGCTGGATGCTCACGCCCGACCTGAAGCTGCCCGGCAAGATGCGCCTCAAAGAAGCGCGCCGCACGCCGATGTGGAACGGCCCCATTGAGTGCCGCCTGTTTCGCTTTGACATGATCAAGGGCGCCGTCAAACCCCGCAAGGACGAGCGCACGCAGCGCCCCGCTGACGAGGCCTAAGCCATGAAGATTGTGCTCAAGTGGCCCGCCTGCAATGCGGGCTACACCGGCCCTGTGCCGCGCCCCATGGTGCTGGATACGAATGTGGTGCTGGACATGCTGATCTTTGATGATCCGCACATCCCGCCCATTCGCGAGTTGGTCGCCCGTGGCGAGGTGCGCTGGATTGCCGACCAAGCCCAGCGCATTGAGCTCGAACGCGTGCTGCACTACAGCCAGATTGCGCCGCGTGTGTCGTTTTACGGCAAGACGCCAGAAGCTGTGATGGCCGCATTTGATGCGGCCGTGGAGTACGTGGCTGAAGCGCCCAAAATCCGCTTTACCTGTACCGACCCTGATGACCAGCACTTTCTGGATCTGGCCAGCCAGCACCAAGCGCTGCTGGTGAGCAAGGACAAAGCCGTGCTCAAACAGCGCAAGCGCGTGGCGCAGAACTACGGCGCCACCGTCGGCAATTTGCTGGTGCTCGAGCCTGTGCCTGCAGCGGCTTGAATCGAAGCTTCAACGTCTGCATGCTAGCAGATATGTAAAGATTGATAGCTGCTAGCCAGCGTGTGCATTGGTTTTAAAATATAAAACACTTTGAAATGCAATTTTGGCGCTGGATTGCAGCTATGAAAATCAATCTTTGAGTTTGATTTTCTTCTCGATTTTGGTGGTTGCCTTCTCTTCTTTCTTGCGGCGGTTGAACACCTGCTTCATGTAGCGCAGATCGGCCGTTGAAAGTTTCTTTTCAGCGGCGACAAACTGCTCCTGCTCCTCTTCGGCGATGTGGTGCAGATACTCTTCGCGCAGCGCCGCAAAACGGCGCAGCCAGCCCGGCGATGCCATGTCGCGCGCAGCCAAATCGGCCAGCATGTCGTCGATCTCTTTGTGCTCCGCCACCGCGTGGCGTGCGTCTTCCGTGGTGTCGGGGTTGCGCAGCACGCTAGACCACAGGGCCTGCTCTTCAGCGGCTGCGTGGCTTTTGAGTTCGAGCGTCAATTCCTTGAAAAGTTTTTTGCGGTCCGGCGATTTGCCCGAGGTTTCCGCGACCATGGCCAGCAGGGCGCGGTGGCGATCATGGTCTTCTACCAAGCGACCAAAGATGTCGGGCGTGCCGCGATATTTGGTGCGCGGTGTACTGCCGATGCGGGCCGCAATCTCAGGCGCAATCGCCTTGGCTTTGGCAATGGCCGTGCGCTTGGCGGCTTGGGGCGTAGTGGTCGCTTTGGTGGTGGCAGCAGCGTTGCTGCGCTTGCGCGCTGTCGTTGTTGTATGGCGTGGGCTGGTAGTGGGCATTCAATCTTCTCCAATGCAGCAGGCGACATGCCTGGACACGGGCAGTTGTAGCCAATCCCCTGTAAAAAACATGGTCAGCCCTCAGGGCGCTGCGTTGTAGGAAGGTGCAGTCAGCCGGTCCAGCGTGATCGGTGTGGCGTGGCAACCACCCAAAATGCGCTCAGGCATGCAGCGCAGCCCAGTGCAACGCCACAGCGGTTTTTACAATGGCCGTACTGCAGCCTCTGCGCTGCCGACTTGAGACGACCCAAGCCGCGAACCACCATCCGGGACGGCCCGCACATTCAACAGGAGTTGTCATGGCTTGGATTTTTCTGGTGATCGCGGGTGTTTTAGAAGTGGTTTGGGCCTACACCATGAAGCAGTCCCATGGCTTCACGCGCTGGGTGCCCAGTGTCATCACGCTGGTGACCATGGTCGCCAGCTTTGGCTTGCTGTCGCTGGCCATGCGTAGTTTGCCTTTGGGTACGGCCTACACCATCTGGACCGGGATCGGCGCAGTGGGCGCTTTTGTGGTGGGCATCACTGTGCTGGGCGAGCAAATCAGCGTCATGCGCGTGGTGGCTGCGGTGCTGATCGTCAGCGGCCTGGTGCTGATGAAGCTGTCCTCTGAATAATGGCTTGCGCTGCTTGCTCACCCAGGCCATAGCCCTTGGCTGCCAGCAAGGCCGAGGGCGCTGCGCCACAGTAGAACTTCCATTGCTGCAGCTCCAGAGGTGCTCTCTATGACAAGACCATCCACTACCGCATGCTGTGCACAGCACTGCCGCCGCGCTGTGTTGTTTTTGCATCGCCAGCCTGTGGAACCCGACGAAGGCCCAACACCCATTCCAGCAGGCGATGAGCCACAGCAGCCCAAGATCTAGCGCTCCTAAATTGTTGTCGCTATTGAGCAACGGTCGTAAAAATCGCATGTTGCACTGCAAAAAATTTGCTTGTGGTTTATACTTACGGCTACGGGTTATCACTTAGTGGTTATTCCGTAGCGGTGCAACAGATGAGATGCATGTTCACCGCCCCTTTGCAAGGCATCTCGACAATGAAAGAAGACTGTCATGCTGAACAATGTTGTTGTCGCCGTTATCGAGTTCATCCAAGAAGTACGCGCTGCTGACTTCGAGATCGCCAACCAGTAATTGGTGCGGTTCCAGCCGTGCGGGCTGTAGTTAAAAACGCAGTAGAAGTGCCCTCCAGCATCTAGGCTGCAGGGCATTTTTGTTTCTGGGCTTTGCTTCTGCATCCGAGCGCGCACGGAAGCAGCATGGCAGACTGCAGCCATGTCTGTTCCCACCTTGCTGGTCGCTGATGACCATCCTTTGTTTCGAGCAGCCGTGCTGCATGTGTTGCACGAGCGCTTCGCGCACTTTCGCACGCTTGAAGCAGCCAGCGCGTCTACGGTCAGCAGTTGCCTGCAAGAGCACCCGGAAGTGGAGTTGGTGCTGCTGGATCTGACCATGCCCGGGGCACGCGGCTTTTCGACGCTGTTGCATGTGCGCGGCGAGTACCCCGAAATCCCCGTGGTCATCATTTCGTCCAATGACCACCCGCGCGTCATTCGCCGTGCCCAGCAGTTTGGCGCAGCAGGCTTTATTCCAAAATCTGCGCCTGCGGAAGACATTGGTGCCGCAATTTCTGCCGTGCTCGATGGCGGCAGTTGGTTTCCGCCCATGGCGGCTGAGCGCTCGGAAGCGGATGCCACATTGGCCGCCCGCCTCGCGCAATTAACGCCTCAGCAGTTCCGTGTGCTGCTGTGTTTGGCAGATGGCTTGCTTAACAAGCAAATTGCCCATGAACTGGGCTTGGCAGAGAACACCGTGAAAGTGCATGTCACGGCGATTTTGAAAAAGCTTGAGTGCTATTCGCGCACGCAGGCGGCTGTGCTCGTCAAAAGTCTGGAAAACGACAGCGAACTGCTGTGACCTCACGCGTTTTGCGCACGTAACCCGCTTGCTTAGGCTGCGCGCATCTGCGGATCGTGCTGGACCAAGCGTTGTGCCTGCGCCAAATCCAGTCGCAAGACATGGCTGTGGGGAATCAGGCCCACGCAGCGCAAATGCCGGTTACAGATGAACCAGATTTCATCGCGGTCGTTGGAGAAAATGAAATACGCATCCGAGGTTTCGGACGGATTGAACATGCCCAAAGCGCGGTAGGCCGTACCGTTGCTAAAGCCACTGTCCAGCGGCCAAGGTTTGGGTCCGCTAGGTAGTTGTTCGACGCGCAAATACAAACCTTGCTCTAAGCTCAGCATCGTGCTTCCCACAAGAGGCTGCGCAAGCCATCGACCGCTCTCCACCATGGATGCGCGGGCTGTCGCAGATGAGCTGGATTGTTCGCAGTCGCCTTTGCATTCCCTGGAAGCTAGTAACACCAGCGTGTGTCAGTGGACTTCTGAACGTGCGCATATGCATTGTTCTCATCCCGACAAATGGCGCGCTTTAGGGCGATAAGCGCTGGCACTATGGCGTCGGGCCACGATTAGGTGGTGTGGCTACAACCTATATGGCATCAGATATCCACCATAGCAAATTGGAGTGTTGAACTATGCGCACCATGAGATTGTGGATGGCCGGCGCTGCACTGGTGTGCAGTGGCTGGGCTGTGCAAGCTGCTGAGCCGACCGATGAAAGCCGAAAACTAGCAGCAAGCATTCCGATATTTGATATGCATCTGCACGTCTATGAGGGGCTGACTCCAACCGAGTTGCAAGCACGCATGGACCGCAATGGCGTGCAGTGGGGCGGTGGAGTGGGTGCACTCAACCCCAAGTCGGATATTGCGGCTTTTAAAGCCCAATTGGGGGACCGTTACTACCCCACCCTTGGTCAGCCGGAACTGGCTGCAAGCTATGGCAAAGGTGGCGTGGCTGCTATGACGGATTTACAGCACCCCATGATTCAAAAAGCCTTGTCGCAAGCTGGCCAGATGCTGCCTTCGCGGCAAGCCTATGGATATGGAGAGCTGATTTTGAACAACCAGCATTCCCACCCGCGTGCAGATTTTCGGCGCTTGGCGGCGATCAATAATGCGGTGGTACAGCAGATGTTTGCACTCAGTGCAGAGCATGGAGGCATGGTGCAAATTCACATGGAGCCGCACCCTGCTTCACTGCAAGAGCTGCGTGAATTGCTGCAAGCCTACCCCCAAGTGCCCGTCGTAGTCGCGCATTGTTTGGCGGTGAATACCTCGCCGCAAGAAATGGAAGCGTTGTTCGAGCAGTTTCCGCAAGTGCATTGCGAGCTTTCGACACGCACGCCACTTACCCATCCGCGCGATCGCAATGTGCAGGTGTATGGCTCGAATTTTGTGAAAAGCGATTGGCTGCAGTCGATAGAGCGCTATGCAGATCGCTACATGGTCGGCACGGACGTGACGTCCGATAAAGGCAGCTACGACCAAGAAATTCAGCAAATTCGCGAAGGATTATTGCCGCGCTTGAGTGCAGAAACCATGCAAAAAGTGGCACATGGCAATGCGCAGCGCGTGCTCAAAATAGCCCCTTGATCTCTGCAGCAGCTGCGTCAAAGGCGATCAATCCTCGCGGATGCGCAGCAGCGTTTGGCTCATCAGCGCCCGCAGCGCCGGTGGGCGTACAGGCTTAGCCAAAAAGCCCCAACCACGCTCTGCAGCTTGGCGGCGCAGCGAGGCATCGCGCTCAGCGGTGACCAAAATCACGGGTGGGGTTTGTTGCCAGCGTTCGCACAGCTGAGCATAGATATCCGGGCCGTACAAATCTTTGCCCAAGTGCACGTCCAGAAGTACCAGTTGCGGCACATCATGGGCATTGGCAATCGCCAGCGCATCGTGCGGGCCACCCGCATAAGGCACCTCACAGCCCCAGCGTTCCAGCAGCGCGCGTGTTGCTGCACAGGTTTGTGGGTCATCGTCCACATACCACGCCACGCCGCCTTGCAAAGGTGCATCGTCTTCGCGGATCGGCGCGCTGGGGCGCTCAGCAGGTAACAGGGATTGGGCATCACCCAAAGGCACTTGGACCCAAAACACACTGCCCCGGCCCAGCGTGGATCGCAGGCCCACTTCGTGGCCGAGCAGTTTGCCCAAGCGCTGCACGATGGCCAGGCCCAGTCCTGTGCCGCGGTCATCGGCATGGCCTTCATCCAGGCGGCGGAACTCTTCAAAAATCTCCTGGTGCAAGCTCTCAGGAATGCCCGGTCCTTGGTCATGCACCTCGATGCGCACATGCTGTCCAACACGGCGGCAGCCCAGCACGATGCGCCCTTTACGAGTGTAGCGAATGGCGTTCGAGACAAAGTTTTGAATGATGCGGCGCAAGAGCGCTTCGTCGCTGCGCACCACATAGCTGCAAGCGCGCGTGCGCAGCTCCAAGCCTTCACTTTCGGCCAACATGCTGAAATTGTTGTGCACCACATGCAGCAAAGAATCCAGTGCAAAGTCACGCACGTGCACTTCCAACTGGCCCGACTCCATGCGGGCAATATCGAGCATGCTGGTCAAGATGGCATCTTGGGAGGCCAGTGCGGCGTCAATGCTGTCGGCCACATGGCGGCCTGCTTCATCGTGCATGTGCGCGGGCAGCA
>JBJEZV010000097.1:0-1917 GCA_051887595.1 Comamonas sp. | reverse complement strand
GATGGCCTTGGGGCTGATGGCGCTGGTCATGGTCAGTCTGGCCGCAGGTGCGGTATTGGCGGCTGTGACCCTATCGCTGCGCACTTCATTGTCGGGTGCGGGACTGCTGTCGGCGCCCGCGTTTGCTTTCAGTGGCGTGGGTTTTCCTCTGCTGTCCATGAGTGCTTCTGCGCGCGGCTGGGCGGAAGCCATGCCTTATACCCATTACGCGCGGCTGCAGATCGAACAGTGGCAAATGGGCGCGCCCATTGCACAGACGGTGCCTGTCGTGCTGGGCTTAAGCGTGGCAACGTTGGTGCTGCTGGCGCTGGCCACCTGGGGTTTGCAGCGGGCACGCCGCATGCCACACCGCTGGGGAGGGCGCTGAGATGCAGCTGCCATCTTCCTGGGGGTTTTGGCGCACGTGGGCGCATAGCCTGAAGACCATCGTGCAAGACAAGGGCGCGGTGTTGCTACTGGTGGGCGCGCCCATCCTCTATGGGTTTTTCTACCCTTGGTTTTACCAATCGCAAGTGGTGCAACGCGTGCCGGTCGCTGTAGTGGTGCACGATGCATCGGCGCTGTCGCGGCAAGTGCTGCGCTTTGCCCAGGCCAGCCCGCGCATTGATGTGCAACTGGTCACGGGCGATGAAGCCCAGGCCAGAGATGCCGGGTTGCGTGGTGAGCTGATGGGCTATGCGCTGCTGCCGCGCGACTTCAAGCGCGATGTGTTGCGCAGTGACAAAGTGTTGGTGCCTGTGTATGCCAATGGTGCCTATCCATTGGTGAGCAAGCAGGTGCAATACGGCTTTGCAGAAGCGGTGGGTACGGTGTCTGCGGGGGTGGAGCTCAAACGCCTGCAAGCCAGCGGGCAAAGTGCTGTGCAGGCTGGCCACAGCCGCGCGCCGGTGGGCCTGCAATCGGTGGCGCTGTTCAATCCCACCGAAGGTTATGGCAGCTTTGTGGTGGCAGCGGTCGCCATCTTGATCTTGCAACAGACCTTGTTGATGGGCGCGGCACTGGTGGTGGGCACTTGGCGTGAGCAGGGCGTGGCTACAGCTTCTGCGCTGCAGTGGCTGGCTCGCATGTTTGCGTTGTGTGTGCCGGGCTGGCTGGCAGGTTTGCTGTACTTTGGCTGGATTTTTCTGTGGCAAGACTATCCGCACGGTGGCAACCCCTTGGGGGCGTTGCTATTACTGGCCTGCTTTGTGCCTGCCGTAGTGGGCTTTGCATGCTTACTGGGCTGGTGGCTGGCCGAGCGAGAACGTGCGCTGCATGTGGTGTTGTTCACCTCTATACCGCTCGCATTCTTGGGTGGCTTTACGTGGCCCGCAGAGGCGCTGCCCGAATTGCTGCAGTGGTTGCGCTGGCTCTCACCAAGTACAGCAGGCATTGCGGCTTCGTTGCGCCTCAATCAAATGGGGGCGCCGTTGGCTGCTGTGGCCTATCCGATGCTGTGGCTGACGGTATTGGCCTTGTGTACTTGGTCGGCTGTATTGTGGGTGGGCAGTCGATCAAAAATTCAAAAACTATAGTTGCTAGCCTCTGTGCATCAATGATTTCAGATAGTTTCTTATTTGAAAACATTGATATACAAAGGGAAGTAGCTCACTTATTAATATTAAATTGCTAATGCTGCATTGCAGCAAATGTCGCAAGGGCATTGCAGCAGGCGCACTGCTTGTAAGTGGATGCTTCGCTAAAATAGTTTGCAATACCAATTATTTGTGTTGCCATTATTTATGTGTTCTTCGATCAGGGTTGCCCCAGTGCAGCCCTTTTTTGATTCTCCAGGCGCGGCGCAGTCGCCCTTGTTTGGCCATGTGCTCATGGGCGTGAGCCGCGCTTGGCGCAGCGTGCTGGAAGTGCGTTTGGCACAGCTGGGGCTGACCGATGCCACCTGGGCGCCGATGTTTCATTTGCATGCCGCAGGCCAGC
>JBJEZV010000096.1:0-1928 GCA_051887595.1 Comamonas sp. | reverse complement strand
AGCGAGTGCGCGAATCCCTTCCAGCGTTTCGCTTTCACCCGGGCGGCCGTAAAAACAGTGGCGCACCATGCCGCGCTCCATGCGCAAGTCCTGCGCCATGTCGAGCTTGCGCGCACGGCGAATTTGCTCCAGCACCACATGCAGCATCAAGGGTGAACGCTGGCGCAAGGCATAGGCGGTGCGCTGCGCCCAATCACTGGTATCGCACTCCAGCGCTTCCATAATCTCGGTCACCGTAGGCAAACTAAAAAAGCGCTCAATGTCAGCCATCGGTATGCGCGCATTCTGATCAGCCACCGCCGCTGACGTGTGGGTTTGCACCCAAGCCTGCACCGCATCGCTATCTGCAAAGCGGTGCTGACCCAGCTCCTGCCACAAAAGCTCCTGCGCCTGACTGTGAATAAAACCGTCGGCCAAACCCACGTGCAGGGCATCGGCTGCGCCCAGGCTCTCGCCCGTCAGCCCCAGCCACTCCCCAACGACACCCGGACAACGGGACAGAAAGTAGCCGCCCCCCACATCCGGAAACAGCCCAATCAGCGTCTCCGGCATGGCCAGCTTGCTGCACTCAGTCACCAGCCGCCAGCTGGCACCTTGGCTAATACCCATGCCTCCGCCCATCACGATGCCATCCATGAATGCGATGTAGGGCTTGGGATAGCTAAAAATCAGGTGATTCAGCGCATATTCTTCCGTAAAAAAGTCTTCCAACTGCGGATCGCCCACGCTGCCTGCCCGGTGCAAAAAGCGGATATCGCCCCCCGCACAAAAATGGCCAAATACGCCCTCTTTGGTCGAACCCCGAATAGCCACAGCCAACACATCCGGATCTGCCTGCCACTGCAGTAACTGCGCGCGCAGACTGCGCACCATATCCAGCGTCAGGGCATTGATGGCTTGGGGACGTTTGAGTGTCAACATCCCAACCTGACCGCGTATTTCGGCCAGCACATGGGTTGTTGAATTTGCGTTTACTTGTGTCATTGCGCTGCGCTCCTTGCGTCCCCTGAATTGACGCAACGATATCGCAATGCAGCAGCTGGCTTAACTACCTTGCTACGTTCCTAGGACAAACCATAGGTACAGCTATGCGCCACATCACCCACTCGCCAGACGCAACAAAGGCCGCACAAGGCGGCCTTCGTTTCAAGTATTACAGCAGCGCTGATTAACCTTCGCGCGAAGCACGCTTGCGGTCGTGTTCCTTCAGGTGGCGCTTACGCACGCGCAGGCTGGTGGGAGTGATTTCCAGCAGTTCGTCGTCTTCGATGAACTCCACGCCGTATTCCAGCGACAGTTCGATCGGAGGCGTGATCTTGATCGCGTCTTCCTTGCCCGACACACGGAAGTTGGTCAGCTGCTTGGTACGGGTAGCGTTCACAACCAGGTCGTTGTCACGGCTGTGGATACCAATGATCATGCCTTCGTACACAGGATCGCCCGCCTTCACGAACATACGGCCACGGTCGTCCAGCTTGCCCAGAGCGTAGGTGAAGATTTCACCGTCGTCCATGGAGATCAGCACACCGTTCTTACGGCCACCGATGTCACCCTTATGGGGTTCATAGCTGTCGAAGATGTTAGAGATCAGGCCAGAACCACGTGTCAGGTTCAGGAATTCGTTGGTGAAACCAATCAGGCCACGGGCAGGAATGCGGTATTCCAGACGCACACGGCCACGTCCATCGGGTTCCATGTTGACCAATTCGCCCTTGCGCTCGCCCAGGGCTTGCATCACGCCGCCTTGGTGGCCTTCTTCGATGTCAGCGGTGACCAGCTCGATAGGCTCATGCTTGACGCCATCGATGTCTTGCATCACCACGCGGGGCTTGGACACGGCCAGCTCATAGCCTTCACGGCGCATTTCTTCCAACAAGATGGTCAGGTGCAGTTCACCACGGCCGGACACTTCAAAGATACCGTCTTCG
>JBJEZV010000095.1:0-1948 GCA_051887595.1 Comamonas sp. | reverse complement strand
TGTCTCCCACAGGGCATGAATGCTCTAGCCGCGCTTGGCCCGTTGTGGGCTATGCAAACATTGTTCGCGGCGATCACGCCCCAGCGCGTAGGACGGTTTGTTACTTTCTCGTCAACGCTTCTTGTGCAAAAGGTCAGTGGTCACTTATGCGCAATCCACAGCAAAAGCTATCTAAAAAAGAGCTGTATGCCATTGATTGATAAGGTTTTCAAAGTCTTTTGTATCTGAAAACCAATGAATACAAAGGCAAGCAGCTATGGTTTCAAGCCTTGAGCTGGTGGCTGCCACAAAAAAGGAGGCCGAAGCCTCCTTGTGTCTGGTGTGCGATGGGCTCAGCCCAGCTGCGTTCAAGCGGCCACAGGCTCTGCCATGCCTTGGTGGCGCAGCAACGCGTCCAGTTGTGGTTCGCGGCCGCGGAAGGCCTTGAAGTTGTCCATGGCGCTGCGGCTGCCGCCCATCTCCAGAATGTTGTGCAGGTACTTTTGCGCAGTTTCCAAGCTGGGGTTGCCATCGGCGCCTTGGGTTTCTTCAAATGCGGCGTAGGCGTCAGCGCTCAACACTTCGGCCCACTTGTAGCTGTAGTAACCCGCAGCGTAGCCACCGGCAAAGATGTGGCTGAAGGTGTTGGTCGAGCGGTTGTAGTCGGTGGTGGGCAGAACGGCGACTTCTTCGCGCACTTGCTGCAGCAATGCCAAATAGTCGCCATCCTTGGCAGCGCCGGTGTGCAGCAGCATGTCAAACAGCGCAAACTCAATCTGGCGCAGCGTGCCCATGCCGGCCTGGAAGTTCTTGGCGGCAATCATCTTGTCGTACAAGGCGCGGGGCAGGGGCTCGCCGGTGTCCACATGCGAAGTCATGTGGCGCAGCACTTCCCACTCCCAGCAGAAGTTTTCCATGAACTGGCTAGGCAGCTCCACCGCATCCCATTCCACACCGTTGATGCCAGATACATCACGCTCGTTCACTTGGGTGAGCATGTGGTGCAGCGCGTGACCCGATTCGTGGAACAGCGTGATCACATCGTCGTGTGTGAGCAGCGCAGGCTTACCATCCACACCATCGGCAAAGTTGCACACCATGTGGGCCACAGGCGTTTGCAGGGCGCCGTTGTCGGGGCGCAGCCAGCGGCTGCGTACATCGTCCATCCACGCGCCGCCACGCTTGCCTTTGCGGGCAGGTTGGTCCAGGTAGAACTGACCCACTAGCTGGCCGTTGCGCTCCAGGCGGTAGAACTGCACGTCCTTGTTCCACACGGCCGCTTCGTCTTTGACGATCTTCACGTCAAACAGGCTTTCGATGATCTTGAACAGACCGGCCAGCACCTTGGGTGCTGTGAAGTACTGCTTGACCTCTTGCTCGCTGAACGAATAGCGCGCTTCTTTGAGCTTTTCAGAGATGTAGGTCCAGTCCCAAGGCTGTGGGTCAGTAATGCCCAGTTCCTTGGCTGCAAATTCGCGCAGATCGGCCACGTCTTTTTCGGCGTAAGGGCGTGCACGATGGGCCAGATCGCGCAGAAAATCGATGACTTGCTGGGGCGAGTTGGCCATCTTGGGCACGAGCGACACTTCCGCAAAGTTGGCGTAGCCCAGCAGCTGCGCCTCTTCTTGGCGCAGCGCCAAAATTTCTTTGATGATGGCGGCGTTGTCGAACTTGCTCAATTCACCTTCTGCCTGGTCGGATGCACGTGTGACATAGGCGCGGTACACGGTTTCACGCAGCTGGGAGTTGTGCGCAAACTGCATCACGGGCAGATACGAAGGAATCTTCAAGCTCAGCTTGTAGCCTTCTTTGCCATCGGCTTCTGCGGCGGCTTTGGCCGCTTGCTTGACGTCTTCAGGCACACCGTCAAGCTCTTGCTCGGTGGCGAAGTAGCTCCAGCCATCGGTGGCGTCTAGCGTGTTTTCGCTGAACTTTTGTGCCAATTCGGCCGAGCGTTCTTGGATCTTGG
>JBJEZV010000094.1:0-1955 GCA_051887595.1 Comamonas sp. | reverse complement strand
CCAAAGGTCTTGCCCACGCCCATGACTTCACCGGTGGACTTCATCTCGGGGCCGAGGATGGTGTCCACACCGGGGAACTTCACGAACGGGAACACAGCTTCCTTGACGCTGAAGTAAGGCGGTGTCACTTCCTTGGTCACGCCCTGCTCAGCCAATGTCTGACCGGCCATGCAACGTGCGGCCACCTTGGCCAACTGCACGCCCGTTGCCTTCGACACGAAGGGCACGGTACGCGAAGCGCGGGGGTTGACTTCCAGCACGTAGATCACGTCTTGGCCGTCGACTTCCTTGATGGCGAACTGCACATTCATCAAGCCCACCACGCTCAGACCTTGGGCCATGGCAGCGGTCTGGCGCTTGATTTCCGCAACGGTTTCCGCCTTCAGGTAGTAAGGGGGCAGCGAGCAAGCGGAGTCACCCGAGTGCACGCCAGCTTGTTCGATGTGCTCCATCACGCCGCCGATGTACACCGCGCCGGTCTTGTCACGTACACAGTCCACATCGCACTCGATGGCGTTGGACAGGAAGTGGTCCAGCAGCACGGGCGAGTCGTTGGAGACCTTCACGGCTTCGCGCATGTAGCGCTCCAGATCGCGCTGCTCGTGCACGATTTCCATCGCGCGGCCGCCCAGCACGTAAGAAGGACGCACCACCAGCGGGTAGCCCAGGCCAGCGGCCTTTTCCAGCGCTTCAGCTTCGGTACGCGCAGTCGCGTTTGGTGGCTGGCGCAGACCGAGGTCGTTGAGCAGCTTTTGGAAGCGCTCGCGGTCTTCGGCCGCGTCGATCATGTCGGGCGTGGTGCCGATGATCTTCACGCCTTCGCGCTCCAGACCTAGGGCCAGCTTCAAAGGTGTTTGACCACCGTACTGCACGATCACGCCTTCAGGCTGCTCCACGTCCACGATTTCCAGCACATCTTCCAGCGTCAGAGGCTCGAAGTACAGGCGGTCGGAGGTGTCGTAGTCGGTAGAAACCGTTTCAGGGTTGCAGTTGACCATGATGGTTTCGTAACCATCTTCGCGCATGGCCATGGCGGCGTGCACGCAGCAGTAGTCAAACTCAATACCCTGGCCAATGCGGTTGGGGCCACCACCCAAGACCATGATCTTCTTCTTGTCCGAAGGTGCAGCTTCGCACTCTTCGTCATACGTCGAATACATGTAGGCGGTGTTGGAAGCGAACTCCGCCGCGCAGGTGTCCACGCGCTTGAACACGGGGCGCACATTCAGTGCCTTGCGCGCTTCGCGCACGGCCTTGTCGGTGGTGTGCAGCAACTTGGCCAGACGGCGGTCAGAGAAGCCCTTTTGCTTCAATGCGCGCAGCGTAGCAGCGTCCAGCAGCGACAAAGCCTTGTCGCCATGGGCTTCGAAGTGCTTGTCCAATTCGAGTTCGATCTTCACGATCTCTTCGATCTGCACCAAGAACCACTTGTCGATCTTGGTGATGTTGTGTACTTCGTCCAGCGTCCAGCCAGCCGCGAACGCGTCACCCACGTACCAGATGCGATCAGGACCGGGCTCGCCCAGTTCCTTTTCCAAAATCTCGCGGTCTTGGGTCTTTTCGTTCATGCCGTCCACGCCGACTTCCAGGCCACGCAAGGCTTTCTGGAAAGACTCTTGGAAGGTACGGCCAATGGCCATCACTTCGCCCACCGACTTCATCTGGGTGGTCAGGCGGTTGTCAGCTGCTGGGAACTTTTCGAACGCAAAACGTGGGATCTTGGTGACCACGTAGTCGATCGTAGGCTCGAACGACGCGGGGGTCTTGCCACCGGTGATGTCGTTCTTGAGTTCGTCCAGCGTAAAGCCCACAGCCAGCTTGGCCGCAATCTTGGCGATCGGGAAGCCCGTGGCCTTGGAGGCCAGCGCCGAGGAGCGCGAGACGCGGGGGTTCATCTCAATGACGATCATGCGACCGTCCTTGGGGTTCACCGAGAACTGCACGTTGGAGCCGCC
>JBJEZV010000093.1:0-1960 GCA_051887595.1 Comamonas sp. | reverse complement strand
CACAGTGCATGCTGTGCGGGCTTTTTTATCGGGGCGCTGCAGAACTTGCGGTGTTAGCTGCGTGGACGTGTGTATTCGGTCTCGATGTCGCTGTCTTTGGTGGCGGCCGCAGGCTTTTGCGTCAGCACCGAGGGCGTGCCTTCGAGCTTGTGTTCGCGCATGTAGGCGTCCATGTCTTTCCATCCGGCAAACACCATGGCCTTGGGCGCCTTGGGATTGAGCGTGTAGCAATCCTCAATGCCGCGCATGGCATGGCGGCACGCGCTGCCAATTGCTTTGGCTTCGTTTTCACGAATGATGGTGCGCGGGTCCGGTCCCAGTCCGGGAACCTGATCAAGACAGCCGGCCAAAAAGATCGCTGCTAACGAGAGCAACAGGCCAGCGGGGCGAATGGAGTGGTGATGTTTTGGCATGTCTCTCCCATTTCGGCAACTGTTGCGAAATATTAAGTCTTTTTTCTAAACGTAAAAAGGCTCCCGAAGGAGCCTTTCTTTCAAGCAAAGCGGATGGCGCTTAGTCGCGCTCGCCACCCATGATGCCCAGCAGGGCCAACAAGCTCTGGAACACGTTGAAGATGTCCAGGTACAGCGCCAATGCTGCGCTGATGTAGTTGGTCTCGCCGCCATCGATGATGCGCTTGATGTCATACAGCATGTACGCCGAGAAGATACCGATAGCCAGCATGGAAATCGCCATCATGCCTGCGGTCGAGCCCACAAACACGTTGATGACTGCGCCCACCATCAACACAATGGCACCCACAAACAGCCACTTGCCCATGCCAGACAGGTCACGCTTGATCACGGTGGCCAGTGAAGCCATGGCAAAGAACACACCTGCCGTGCCAGCAAATGCGGTCATAACCAGTTGGGTGCCGTTGCTAAAGCCCAGCACCATGCCAATCATGCGCGAGAGCATCAGACCCATGAAGAAGGTAAAGGCCAAGAGTACGGGCACGCCAGCGGCAGAATGCTTGGTCTTTTCAATGGCGAACATAAAGCCAAAGGCGCCAACCATAAAGACGATCAGGCCCATAAAACCGGTCAAGCCAGCGGTAATGCCTGTGGCTACACCAATCCATGCGCCCAATACGGTTGGCAGCAAGCTCAGTGCCAGCAGCCAGTAAGTGTTGCGCAGCACTCTGTGGCGCTGCTGCTGCGAAACGCCGTAGCCTGCAGAGTCCAAAGTGTTCAGATGGTTCATGAGGTGTTTTCTCCTGTGAGTCCAGCGAAATGCTGTTCGTGACCATTCTATGAGATGGTTTGTCACAGATAAGTTCCCAATTCCTTCAGTTTTGCAGAAGTTTTTTTGCGCGATTGGGGGTTCGAATCTTTTGCGTTGAAGGTTAGGGCGGCGCCAGGCTTTGTCGCTATGCTTGGCGCATTGTTGACTACACGGATGGGAGACCGCGCAATGAAAAACAAGCTGGCACTGGAATTGGCCGATGTGAAGATCATGGCCGCTGCAGCTGAGGCCGAAGCCTTGAAGAACAACTGGCCTGTCACGATTGCCATCGTGGACGATGGTGGTCATTTGCTGTGGCTGCAGCGTCTGGATGGGGCGGCAGCTATGTCTTCGCACATTGCGCCTGCCAAAGCGCGGACCGCGGCTGCCAGCGGCAAGGACACCAAGGTGTTTGAAGACATGATCAACAACGGCCGCAATGCATTCCTGAGCGTGCCCTTTGTGGATGGTTTGCTCGAAGGTGGCGTCGCCATTTACAAGGATGGCCAGTGCCTGGGAGCGGTGGGTGTATCTGGTGTCAAGGCCTCTGAAGATGCGCAAGTGGCACGCGCTGGCATTGCAGCTTTGGGTCTGTAAACCGCACCACTGCTGCGCTACTCACCAAAAAAGCGAACCCTTGGGTTCGCTTTTTTGTGGGCTTTAACAGCGCTGTGTCGTCGCGTGGAAAAAAGGACTGGCTACGCAAACCATGTTGTTGGCTGGCCTAAACGATGCC
>JBJEZV010000092.1:0-1963 GCA_051887595.1 Comamonas sp. | reverse complement strand
TGTTTGAATATGCAGGGCCTGTGCAAAGCCTGGTGCGCGACGTTTTTGGCAGCAGCCGCTGGATGCCCGACATTCGCGGCAGCCTCTGGGGGCTGGTCATGGTGCTGGTCATGGCCTTCTATCCCTATGTCTACCTGTTGGCCCGCAGCGCTTTTTTGACGCAAGGCCAGCGAAGCGTGGAGGCCGCACAGGCATTGGGCTACAGCCCGATTGCAGCTTTTTTCAAGGTGTCGCTGCCTTTGGCGCGACCTTGGATCGGGGCTGGCCTGGCGCTGGTGCTTATGGAAGTGCTGGCTGACTTCGGGGCCATTGCTGTATTTAATTTCGACACCTTCACCACAGCGCTGTACAAGTCTTGGTTTGACCTGCACAACATCGGTGCTGCGGCGCAGCTGGCAGCCATCTTGGTGTTGGTCGTGCTGCTGCTGGTCGCTGCAGAGCAGCGCGCCCGCAGTGCCAAGCGCTTTCATGTCAGCCAAGCAAAACAGCGCCGTACACGGCTCACAGGGGCAAGAGCATGGTTGGCTTGTGGGCTGTGTGCGGTGGTGTTTGCTGCAGCATTTGTGGTGCCTATGCTGCAGATCGTGCAATGGTCGTGGTCGGTGTGGGAAGAGCAGCTGACCAGCGACTACTGGGGTTATGCGTGGAACACCTTGTATCTGGCCTTGGTGACGGCGGCCATTACGACGGTGTTGGCGCTGCTGTTATCGTGGATTCGGCGCCGCCATCCTGATGAGCGCACGGGCTGGTTGGTACGGCTGGCCGTGCTGGGCTATGCCATGCCTGGTGTGGTGCTGGCCGTGGGCGTGTTTGTGCCCATCGCATGGCTTGATGCCTGGTTGCTGGAGTTGCTACAGGGCTGGGGTGTCCAGAGTTTGGGAGTTATCAAGGGCAGCTTGGCTGGGATGTTGCTAGCCCTTGCGGCCCGTTTTTTGGCGGTAGCCTACAACGCCACGGATGCTGCCATGCAGCGCATCACGCGCAGCCAGGAAGAAGCCTGTGCCTCTTTGGGGCTGGGGCCTTGGCAGACATTGCGCCGCTTGCATCTGCCTTTGCTGCGCACAGGTTTGCTGTCCGCGTTTTTGATGGTGGTGGTGGACGTGATGAAGGAAATGCCCATCACCCTCATGATGCGCCAGTTTGGCTGGGACACGCTGGCCGTGCGTGTGTTTCAACTCACCTCAGAATCTATGTGGCAAGAAGCGGCGCTGCCTGCGTTGGCCATTGTGCTGGTGGGCCTGCTGCCCGTGGTGCTGCTGGTCTTGCAAACAGAAAAAGAGCCTGTCGTTACCGAATGATTGCGCCGAAAGTGTTGACATGCTGGAAGTACTGAATGTGTCTTTGGGCTACGGCTCGAATGTGGTCGTGCGCGATGTAAGCCTGCAACTGCACCCGGGAGAGATTGGCTGTTTGCTTGGTCCTTCGGGCTGTGGCAAGACCACATTGCTCAGAGCCATTGCTGGTTTTGAGCCTGTGCGTGCCGGTCGTATTGCCTTGCAGGGCGTGAACATGGCCTCGCCAGAGCGGGCTGTGGCACCACAGCACCGGGATGTGGGCATGGTGTTTCAGGACCATGCGCTGTTTCCCCACCTCAATGTGGCGGGCAATGTCAGCTTTGGACTGCGTGATTTGAGTGCCTCGGGCAAAGCTGCGCGGGTTCAAGACATGCTGGATTTGGTGGGGTTGCAAGGTTTGGGCGGACGCTGGCCCCATGAGCTCTCGGGCGGCCAACAGCAGCGTGTGGCATTGGCGCGTGCGTTGGCGCCGCAGCCTGGCTTGCTGTTGATGGATGAACCTTTTTCCAGTCTGGACACCAGCATGCGCGAGAGCATTGCGCGCGAAGTGCGCGCCATTCTCAAGCAAGCCAAAGCGACGGCATTGATGGTGACACACGACCAAAATGAAGCCTTTGCCATGGCGGACAACATCGGCGTGATGTCCCATGGGCAATTGCAGCAATGGG
>JBJEZV010000091.1:6135-16114 GCA_051887595.1 Comamonas sp. | reverse complement strand
GCTGCGCTGGTCAGAGAAAGGAATAAAAGCAGCGAAACGCAATCTTGCGCTCGGCCCAGTATTCCGCCGCATCTCGGAAGCAGTCCAGGAATTGCTCACGCACCTCTTTGTCGAATTTGGGCGCAATCGGCAACTGATCCAGGACCACCACAAAACCTGGTTGCGGGCCAGCTTTGTGCAGCGGATCGGTCAAGCAGTCGTACAGGGCATCAAAATTTTTGCCGAAGTGCGCAGGGAAATGAAATTGCACGGCAATCAAATCCAGCGCATCTTGCTTGGTTTGGGCGTGGGCCAAATTGGCATACAGAAAATGCTGGCCCGTGGCTGCCGCGGCGGCCTGTAAATCCTGGATGCGGTAAGCGCGAATCGATTGGACGATGTTGCTGCGTACGCCGCGTAAAAGGGTCTGGGCTTCGGGGCTAGACGTGGTGTCCATCTCCGTGGTTCTTTCTTTTGATCGTGGTTGCCCACTGGGCACTGGGGCAGAAGGAATAATGGAGAGCACATGGCCATACAAGTTCCCCAACGCGGTGTGGCTGCGGTTCCAATCCAAGTCAAGAGCGCTCATGGCGTGATTTTCCGAAAACTGTTGTAGTGGTCGCTGGTGTAGTAGCACGCTTGTGGAGCGGTAGGTAGCTGGCCACCACAAACAATGCGCCGCGCACCGCGATCCCGGGCCCAAGGGGTTTTGACCGTGTACTCACGGTAGTAACCACGTTTTTGGGGCGGCAGCAGACGCTCGCGGTTGCCAAATATGCTGCCATCTTTGTCATATGGGAACGGTCCACCCTTCAAGATCAACCGATAGGTAGTGCGTGCTTGCGAGGGCAGATCCGCCAAATCAATGCTGGCCAGCGTCTCTTGCTGCAAAGGGCCTCGCGCTTGCACGCTGTCAGCTGCAGTGCAGGCCAATACCAGGCCGATGGCCGTGGCGCTCAGTCCACGCGTTACGCGATCAATGGCTGCATGCAGCATCACGAAACACCTTTCAGTCGCTCTGGTCGCTCCCCAGAAATTCGATCCGCAAGTGTGAACCAGCCCCCTGCAAATTGCAAGAAAAAAGGGCGGATTGCGCAAGCAACCCGCCCTTGATAGAACATCGCTTAACGTGCGGCGTTAGCGTCCGCCACGGTCAGCGCCGTCATGTTGACGATCCGGCGCACCGTCGTGCTGGGGGTCAGCACATGAACTGGCTGGCTGGCACCAAGCAGCACAGGCCCAATGGCGATACCGCCGCCTGCCGCCTGCTTGAGCAGGTTGTAGGAAATGTTGGCCGCATCGATGTTGGGCAGGACCAACAAATTGGCTTCACCGCTCAAGGTGCTGCTGGGCATGAGCTTCATGCGGGCGCTGCTGTCCAAAGCAACGTCGCCGTGCATCTCGCCGTCCACCTCCAGCCAAGGCGCCTGCATGCGCAGCAACTCCAGGGTCTGGCGCATCTTGACCGCGCTGGGCTGGTTGCTGGAGCCAAAGTTCGAATGGCTCAGCAAGGCCACTTTGGGCTTGATACCAAAACGCATCATCTCTTCAGCCGCCATCATGGTGATTTCGGCCAACTGCTCTGCCGTGGGGTCGTAGTTGACATGTGTGTCGACCAGGAATACTTGGCGCTCGGGCAGCATCAGCCCGTTCATACAAGCATAGGTGGTGGCTCCCGCCTTTTTCCCGATGACCTGATCGATGTAGTTCAGGTGCATTTGGGTGTTGTGCCACGTGCCGCAAATCAGTCCGTCGACCTCACCCTTGTGCAGCAGCATGGAACCAATCAGCGTCAAGCGGCGGCGCATTTCGATTTTGGCGATAGGCGCGGTAATGCCCTTGCGCTCGGTCATGCGATGGTAGGTTTGCCAGAAGTCGCGGTAACGGGGATCGTCTTCGACGTTGACCACGTCGTAGTCTTTGCCTTGCTCCATGCGCAAGCCAAACTTTTCGATGCGTTGGGCAATGATGGCGGGGCGACCAATCAAGGTTGGGCGCGCAATGCGCTCATCCACCACGATTTGGGCGGCGCGCAGCACGCGCTCTTCTTCACCTTCCGAGTAGGCCACGCGCTTTTTCGCTGCCTTCTTGGCCGCCATGAAAATGGGTTTCATGACCGTACCAGAAGCATAGACAAATGTCTTCAGATGCTCGCGGTACGCATCCATATCCTGAATGGGGCGCGCAGCCACGCCGCAGTCAGCCGCAGCTTGTGCCACCGCTGGGGCCACGATCAGCATCAGGCGCGGATCAAAAGGCTTGGGAATCAGGTATTCAGGTCCGAAGCTCAGTTGCTGGCCCACATACGCTGCCGCCACTTCTTCAGACTGCTCTGCTTCAGCCAGTGCTGCAATCGCATGGACTGCAGCGATTTCCATCTCCGTCGTGATGGTAATGGCACCGCAATCCAACGCACCCCGGAATATGTACGGGAAGCACAAGACGTTGTTGACTTGGTTGGGGTAGTCGGTGCGGCCGGTCGCGATGATGGCGTCATCGCGCACGGCTTTGACGTCTTCTGGCAGGATTTCGGGATTGGGGTTGGCCAAGGCAAAGATGATGGGCTTGGCCGCCATCTTGGCAACCATGTCTTTTTTGAGCACATTGCCTGCGGAAAGGCCCAGAAACGCATCTGAACCTTCAATCACCTGGCTCAGTGTGCGTAAGTCAGTCTTTTGCGCGAATTGGGCCTTGTCTTCGTCCATCAGTTCGGTGCGGCCTTCGTAGACCACACCTGCGATGTCGGTGACGAAGACGTTCTCACGCTTCAGTCCAATTTCCAGCAGCAGATTCAGGCACGCCAGCGCGGCAGCACCAGCGCCGGAGGCTACCAGCTTGATCTCTTCGATCTTCTTGCCGGCCACCTTGAGCGCATTGACCATGGCTGCCGCCACGGTGATAGCCGTGCCGTGCTGGTCGTCGTGGAAGACAGGAATGTTCATGCGCTTGCGCAGTTCGCGCTCGACAAAGAAGCATTCAGGCGCTTTGATGTCTTCAAGGTTGATAGCGCCGAACGTGGGCTCCAGTGCGGCGATCACGTCCACCAGTTTTTGTGGGTCTTTTTCGTTGATTTCGATGTCAAACACATCGACGCCGGCGAACTTCTTGAACAGCACGCCCTTGCCTTCCATGACAGGCTTGGAAGCCAGCGCGCCAATATCGCCCAGGCCCAACACCGCAGTGCCATTCGAAATGACGGCGACCAAGTTGCCACGGCTGGTGTATTTAAAGGCAGCAGCCGGGTCTTTGACGATTTCTTCGCAGGGTGCGGCGACACCGGGGGAGTAGGCGAGCGCCAGATCGTGCTGGTTGGCCATGGGCTTGGTGGCTGCGATGGCCACTTTGCCGGGCTTGGGAAACTCGTGGTATTCGAGGGCAGACTGGCGCAGCAAAGCGCGCTTGTCAGGCAGGGCGGGGGTGGTGTTCTCGGACATGTCGTCTCGTCTCCCTAGACGCAAAAAATGGCGATTGCACTTTCAGCAAGCAGACGTAGCGTGCAATCTCAAAAAATCAGCAAACCATTGTAGGTGGTTGCTATCAAAAATATGTCGTCTTCTGCTGTGCGCTAAGGTCAAACACCTGTAACTCAGACAGGCTCAATCCCTAGGCAATGGCCCCAGAGTAACTGCACAGCTCAAAAAAGCCCGCAAGGCAGAGGCACTTGCGGGCTGACATTTTCAACGCTTGGAGCGATCAGAGTTCGATCTTGGCGGCGTTGACAATCTGCTGGTACTTGTTGATTTCGCCCTGGATGTACTTGCCAGCATCGAGCTGGCTGTCCATCACCTGGGCACCGGCATCTTGCATCTTCTTGCGGAATTCAGGCGAAGCCATCGCCTTGTCCAATGCTGTTTTGATCTTGGCAACCAGCGGTGCAGGCATATTGGCAGGGCCGAGCAGAGCAAACCACGAATTGATGTCGACATTCTTGAACTCTGGCAGTTCGGCCAAAGCAGGGATGTCAGGCGTGGCGACATAACGCTTGGACTCTGTGGTACCAATGGGCGTCACTTTGCCAGCCTTGATCAAAGGCAAACCCGAAGACAACACAAACACGCCGTATTCGATGTTGTTGCCCAGCACGTCGTTGGTCAGTGCAGGCACGCCACGGTAAGGGACGTGCTGCATGTTGATCTTGGCCTGGTCCTTGAGCATTTCACCGGCCAGGTGCAGCGCAGTACCGACGCCAGACGATCCGTAGCTGAACTTGGCAGGATTGTTTTGGACGGCTTGCAAGAACTCTGCAGGTGTCTTGACACCAGCCTTGGCCGAAGCCACCAACACCATGGGTTGCGAGGCGACCATGCCGATGGGCGTGAAGTCAGACAGCTTGTACTTCACGGCCTTGTTGATCAGGTTGGCAATGGCAATTTCATTGTTGGCAGCCACCAGCAAGGTGTAGCCATCCGCCTTGGAGTTGGCCACTTTTTGGGCACCGATGGCCCCGCCAGCGCCGCCCAAGTTTTCGACCACCACCGATTGGCCCAAGTGCTTTTCAATGGCGTTGGCCACCAAACGGCCTACGAGGTCGGTCGAGCCGCCTGCGGGGTAGCCGACGACGATGCTCACCGGCTTGGTGGGATAAGCCGCTGTGTCATCGGCAAAGGCTGGGCCGGCAGCCAAAAGCGCGGCGCCACATGCAATCAAAGTGCGACGAAGAATCTGTGTAGGCATGAAAGTTTCCTTAATGGGGGGATTGTGAACAACTTTCAACAGTTATTGCATGAATTTATGCAATATACACATGATGATTTGGCAATAGTGTTATCCCTAATAAAGAGCTGTTTTCGCACCAAGATGTCACCGTACTCCTGGATATCCGTGCGGTGTAATAGACACAAAAAAGCCCGCTGCTGGGCAGCGGGCTTGATGTTGATTGAGGGCCTAGATCAGTTGACCACTTGGGCCAATTCGCCTGCGGCGTACTTCTTGGCCATTTGTTCCAGGGTGTAGCCCTTGATCTTGGCGCCTTGACCTTCGCAGCCGAATTCCAAATAACGCGCCTTGCACACCTGCTTGGCGGCTTCGCGGGCAGGCTTAAGCCATTCGCGGGCGTCAAACTTGTCAGGGTTCTCAGCCAGGAACTTGCGGGCTGCGCCGGTCATGGCCAAGCGAATGTCGGTATCGATGTTGACCTTGCGCACACCGTGCTTGATGGCTTCTTGGATTTCCGACACAGGCACGCCGTAGGTTTCCTTCATTTTGCCGCCGTACTGGTTGATGATGGCCAGCAATTCTTGGGGCACCGAAGACGAGCCGTGCATCACCAAGTGGGTGTTGGGGATGCGGGCGTGGATTTCTTTGACGCGCTGGATGGACAGGATGTCGCCCGTAGGGGGGCGGCTGAACTTGTACGCACCGTGGCTGGTACCAATGGCGATGGCCAGAGCGTCCAACTGGGTTTCGCGTACGAACACGGCAGCTTCTTCAGGGTCGGTCAGCATCTGGCTGTGGTCCAGCTTGCCAACGGCGCCGATGCCATCTTCTTCACCGGCATCGCCGGTTTCCAGGTTGCCCAAGCAACCCAGTTCACCTTCAACGGTTGCGCCAATAGCGTGGGCCATCGCCACGACTTGCTTGGTCACGTCCACGTTGTACTCAAAGGATGAAGGGGTCTTGCCGTCGCCCATCAAGGAGCCATCCATCATCACCGAGCCAAAGCCCAAGGCCAGCGCACCGCGGCACACGTCAGGTGTGGTGCCATGGTCTTGGTGCATAACCAAGGGGATGTGGGGATACATCTCTGCCGCAGCCAAGATCAGGTGCTTGATGAAGGGCTCGCCCGCATATTTGCGCGCACCAGCGGAAGCTTGCAGGATCACGGGCGCCCCGACTTCGTCGGCTGCCGACATCACAGCCTGCACTTGCTCCAGATTGTTGACATTAAAGGCTGGAATGCCGTAGCCGTTTTCAGCGGCATGGTCGAGCATTTCACGCATCGAGATCAAAGGCATGGTCGTGGTCCGGTAAAAGTTAGAAACTGGGGGCGCGGCAAGCCTGCGCGCAATAGCGCAAGATTTTAACCGCCTCGCCTTGTTTGGGCGAGCGATGGGCGCATTCAGCACATCGCTCATATGCATGGCCCAAAGGCCCGGCGGGCAGCGGCTTATTCCACGCGGCAAATCTTGAGCATGTTGGTGCCGCCCGGCTGGCCCATGGGCTCACCACAGGTAATGGCATAGACATCGCCACTTTGCACAATGCCGCGCATGCGCAAATGGCCTTCCGCTTGCAACAGGGCCGTGTCGCGGTCTGTGCTGGTGTCCATGAGCAGCGGGCGCACATTGCGGTACAGCGCCATCTTGCGTTGGGTCTGCACTTTAGGGGTGAGTGCGTAGATCGGAATGTGGATGCGGTGGCGGCTCATCCACAGCGCCGCTGAGCCGCTGTCCGTCATGGCCACGATGGCTTTGGCGCCGAGCTGGTTGGCCGTAAACAGCGCGCCCAGCGCAATGGCTTGGTCAATGCGGGTGACATGGCGGTCGGCAAACTGGCCGTCTTGGCTGCGGTCTTCGGCAGCCTCGGCTGCCGCACAGATCTTGGCCATCTCTTGCACGGTTTCCAGCGGATAACGGCCAGCCGCGGTTTCGGCGCTGAGCATCACCGCATCGGTGCCGTCCAGCACGGCATTGGCCACATCACTGACTTCGGCACGGGTGGGCACCGGGTTGGTGATCATGCTCTCCATCATCTGTGTGGCGGTGATGACCACCTTGTCCATCTCACGGGCCATGCGGATCATCTTCTTTTGCAGGGCAGGTACTGCCGCATTGCCCACTTCCACGGCCAGATCACCGCGCGCCACCATGATGCCGTCAGAAGCCTGCAAGATTTCTTCTAGCAGCGGAATGGCTTCCGCGCGTTCAATCTTGGCAATCAGACCTGGGCGATGGCCCGTGCCTGCGCAGGCCACATTGCACAGCTGGCGGGCCATTTCCATGTCGGTGGCGTTTTTGGGAAAGCTCACTGCCACATAGTCAGCGCCCAGTGCCATGGCCGTCTTGATGTCTTCCATGTCCTTGGCGGTCAGCGCCGGTGCGGTCAGTCCGCCGCCTTGCTTGTTAATGCCCTTGTTGTTGGACAACTCTCCGCCAATGGTGACCGTGGTGTGTACGGCTGCGCCGAGCACGCGCTGCACGGTCAGCACGATGAGGCCATCGTTGAGCAGCAGCACATCACCCGCTTTGACATCGCGGGGCAGCTCTTTGTAGTCCAGGCCCACGCCGTGCACATCGCCTAGTTCGGTGCGGCTGGCATCCAGCACAAAGCTCTCACCAGCTTGGAGCGCCACCTTGCCTTCGGCAAATTTGCCAACGCGTATCTTGGGGCCTTGCAGGTCCGCCATGATGGCCACTTCACGTCCGGCCAGCGCGGCCGCTTCACGCACGGTTTTGGCGCGGTCAATGTGGTCTTGGGCTGTGCCGTGGCTGAAATTCAAGCGCACCACATTGACGCCCGTGGCAATCATGCGGGTGAGCAAATCCAGATCGCTGGAGGCAGGACCCAAAGTGGCCACGATCTTGGTGGCGCGGCGAATGTACAGGTGTTGCAGGCTCATAAGCTTTCAATTCGGTTCAGTCGCGCATCAGCGCTTCAATGGCGTCGGCTTCCACAGGCACATCCCGTGTCATCAGTTCGCAGCCGTTTTCGGTCACCACGGCATCGTCTTCGATGCGTATGCCGATGTGGTGAAAGTGCTCGGGCACGCCGGGGGCAGGGCGTACATAAATGCCCGGTTCAATGGTGGTCACCATGCCAGGTCGCAGGATGCGGCTGGGGCGCGTAATGGCTTCGCCCGACAACGCATCCCGGCGCATGCTGGCGGCATCCACTTCGCTCATTTCCACATAGCTGCCGCAGTCGTGCACATCCATGCCCAGCCAGTGGCCCGTGCGGTGCATGTAGAACTGGAAGTAGGCCCGCTGGGCAATCACGTCTTGTGCATTGCCATAGACGTTTTGATCGAGCAGCCCCAGATCCAGCATGCCTTGCGCCAACACCGCCACGGTGGCGTCGTGCGGGTCATTGAAGCGGTTGCCAGCCTTGGTCGCAGCAATTGCGGCGTTCTGGCTGGCCAGCACCAGCTCGTACAGGTCGCGCTGCGGGCCGGTAAAGCGGCCATTGGCAGGGAAGGTGCGCGTGATGTCGCTGGCATAGCCTTCGAGTTCGCAGCCTGCGTCGATCAGCACCAGATCGCCACTGCGCACGGGCGCCTTGTCGGCGCGGTAGTGGAGCACGCAGGCGTTAGGTCCTGCTGCGACGATAGAGTCATACGCCACGCCTTCGGCCCCGCCTTGGCGAAATTCGTGCAGCAGTTCCGCATCGAGGTGGTATTCACGGCAATCTTGGCCTGCGCGCAGCATGCGGGCCGAGCGCTGCATGGCACGGATGTGTGCCTGTGCGCTGATCTTGGCCGCGCGGCGCATGATGTCCAGTTCGTGCGCATCTTTGATCAGGCGCATGCCATCGAGCAGCGTGCAGAGATCGCCTTGCGCCGCTGGGCACAAGGCGCCGGCACGGGTTCGCGCGCGAACTTGGCCCAGCCAGCCTTCGATCCGGGCAGCCAATCCCTCATGCGTAGCAAAAGGCCACCAGACTTTGTCTTGGTTTTCCAGCAGGCGCGGCAAGCGGCTGTCGATGTCATTGATGGAAAACGCTTCATGCACGCCGAGCTGCTCGACAGCAGCTTCAGGCCCTAAGCGGTAGCCGTCCCAGATCTCGCGCTCAAGGTCTTTGGGCTGGCAAAAAAAGGTGCTACTGCCGTCAGCTTTGAGAACCAGGCAAGCGTGGGGTTCAGTAAAGCCTGTGAGGTAGTAGAAGTAGCTGTCGTGGCGGTAGAGATAGCCGTTGTCGCGATTGCGTCCGCGCTCTGCAGCGGTGGGAATGATGGCGATGCCGCCTTCGCCCAACTGGGCTGCCAAGCGTGCGCGGCGTTGTGCATAAACAGAACTCATGCAGCTATGGTACTGCGCCGCCAAAGCCTTGCTGCGGCCATGCCACTTGCTTTAAACCCCTAGGGGCAAAGCGCTGGTGCATTTGATTTCGTCCATGCACACGCTCGAACGTACCGAGGCCACACCGGGCAAGCGCATCAGCGTGCCCATCAAAAATTTAGACAGTGAAGGCAGATCGCGCGCCGTGACCTTGAGCACATAGTCAAAGTCGCCGGTGACGGAATAGCACTCCTGCACTTCATCGAGCTGGCGCACATGGACCAGAAACTGGTCCAGCTCACGCACGTGGCTGCGTTCCATCGATACGTGGATGAAGGCCGTCACAGACCAGCCCAGCTGCGCAGGCTCCAGGCGTGCTTCATACGCGCGGATCAGGCCGAGCTCCTCCAACCGCCGGTGGCGACGGTGGCACTGTGCGGGTGAGAGCTGCACGGCCTCGGCCAGCTCCACATTGGTGGCACGCGCATGGCGCTGCAAATGTTGCAGGATTTGGCGGTCAATGCGGTCCAGGAGCATGAGGTTATCGGTCATGCGAAATTTTCTCTCGTAAATTCTATTTTTAGTGAATGATTATTTGGTGTATTCGGGTAAACCAGTACTTCAAACACAAACCCATTGCACGGCCAGATTTTTACACTTTCTCTCTGAAGTAAAGCAGATTTATGTGCGGCAATTGACACGATCTGCGCTGCTGTAGCGGTGCAAACCACGCAATCTTCTTGCATGGATAAGCACCGCTTTTGTGAATATGGAAAGGATGGCGCAATGGCTGATTTATTTGACAACCCCATGGGTCTGTGCGGATTCGAGTTTGTGGAATTCGCTTCGCCCGAAGCCAACAAGCTGGAGCCTTTGTTTGAAATGATGGGCTTTACCTTGGTGGCCAAGCACCGTTCCAAGGACGTGGTGCTGTACCGCCAAGGCGACATCAATTTCATCGTCAACCGCGAGCCCAAGAGCATTGCCAGCTACTTTGTCGCTGAGCATGGCCCCAGCGCCTGCGGTCTGGCGTTTCGCGTGCGTGATGCGCACAAGGCCTATGCCCG
>JBJEZV010000091.1:4002-6035 GCA_051887595.1 Comamonas sp. | reverse complement strand
GAAATCCGTTACTTCGACATCAAGGGCGAATACACCGGCCTGACCTCCAAGGCCATGACGGCGCCTGATGGTCTGATCCGCATTCCGCTCAACGAAGAGTCGGGCAAGAACGGCGGCCAGATCGAAGAGTTCCTGATGCAGTTCAACGGCGAAGGCATTCAGCACATTGCGCTGCGCAGCGACAACCTGCTCGACAGCGTGGACAAGCTGCGCGCCGCTGGCATTCCGCTGATGACTGCACCCAACGACATCTACTACGAAATGCTCGCCGAGCGTCTGCCCGGCCACGGTGAGCCCGTGAACGAGCTGCAAGCACGCGGCATCTTGCTCGATGGCTCTACCGCCAACGGCGACAAGCGTTTGCTGCTGCAGATCTTCTCGCAGACCTTGCTCGGTCCCGTGTTCTTTGAATTCATCGAACGTAAGAACGACGAAGGTTTTGGCGAAGGCAACTTCAAGGCGCTGTTCGAATCGCTGGAGCGTGACCAGATCCGCCGTGGCACTTTGAAGACAGAAGAAGCCGCATAAGCGCTGCAAGGGCTTTCAAAGACATTAAAGATAGCTGCCAGCCAGCGCCAGTACTCGTTTTCCAACTCCTAGAGCATGGAAAACAAGCACTGGTGCTGGATGGTAGCTTCTTTTTTGATGTTTATTGGCGGATTTCAGCGTTCAACGCTGCCAGACGCTCTGGCGTGCCCACATCGGTCCAGCGGCCTGTATAGAGCGAAGCGCCACAGCGCCCTGCATCCATGGCACGGCGCAGCAGCGGTGCCAAAGGTGCGGCCACACCCTCCGGATTGCCTGGCGCAATGTCGCACCAAGGCGCGCCAAACAACTCGGCCTTGAGCAAGGCAATGGTGCTGTAGGTCCAGCGCGGGCGTATGTCGCGGGAGATGTCGGCAGGCGGCAAATGCAGCGCGCGGCCCGTGGCGCTGCCGGGTGTGCTTTCGGCAAAACCAAAGTCACCGCGCAGGTTGTGGGCAGGATTGGGCACCAGCCACACATGGGCCAGATCGTTCGATTGCGCAAAGGCCTGTGCTTGGGCTGCATCAAACACGAAGTCGGGCACAAACACATCACCCGCAGCCAGCCAAAACGCGTCGCCCAGCATTGGCAAGGCCCGCGCGATACCGCCTGCGGTTTCTAGCGCGTGGCCAAAATCGGCATGCTCGTGCGAGTACTGCAGCGACAGGCCACTACCCGTCCAGCGGGCGTTCACATGCGCGGGAATTTGCGCGCCCAGCCAGGCCGTGTTGACGACCACATCGCGCACCCCGTCGCGCAGCAAGGCTGCGATGTGCCAGTCCAGCAAGGGCTGGCCCTGCACGGCGAGCAAAGGTTTGGGGGTGGAATCGGTCAATGGGCGCATGCGCTCGCCGCGGCCCGCGGCCAGCACCATGGCAGGAAGAGAAAAAGAAGTCATGGGCGTGGTGGAAAGTCTCAAATGCTTAGCGCGTCGCAGCACGCGCTGCAAGTGACACTTTAGGCCATACGGGGGCTATGAGATCGCGGGGCGAGCAGTGACAATCCACATCGGTAAAATCCCGAGCATCTTTTGAACATTCCTCCCGGAACCATTCCCCCATGGCAAACACCCCAATGATGGCCAACGCAATCCGCGCCTTGGCCATGGACGCAGTGCAACAAGCTAACTCCGGGCACCCCGGTGCCCCCATGGGCATGGCCGACATGGCCGTGGCACTGTGGAATCGCCACCTCCAACACAACCCCGCGAATCCCCAGTGGGCCAACCGTGACCGTTTCATTCTGTCCAACGGCCACGGCTCGATGCTGATTTACGCGTTGCTGCACCTGAGCGGCTACGACCTGCCGATCGAAGAGCTCAAGAACTTCCGCCAGCTGCACAGCAAGACTGCCGGTCACCCTGAAGTGGGCATCACTCCCGGTGTAGAAACCACGACCGGTCCTTTGGGCCAAGGCATCACCAACGCCGTGGGTTTTGCCGTGGCGGAAAAGTTGCTGGCCGCTGAGTTCAACCGCGACAAGCACGACATCGTCAACCACTACACCTA
>JBJEZV010000091.1:0-3902 GCA_051887595.1 Comamonas sp. | reverse complement strand
CAAATCGCCTCCGATGCGCACGACCAAGCTGCCACAGTGGCCAGCCGCAAGGCCAGCCAGCTGGCGCTGGAAGGCTTGACCGCAGCGCTGCCCGAACTGCTGGGCGGCTCGGCCGACTTGACAGGCTCGAACCTGACCAACACCAAGTCGACCCCTGCCTTCCGCGTGGATGCCAATGGTGACGTGGTCAAGACCGAAGACGGCAAGACCGGCCGCCACATCAATTACGGTGTGCGTGAGTTCGGTATGGCGGCCATCATGAACGGCATTGCGCTGCACGGTGGCTTCATTCCTTACGCAGGCACTTTCCTGACCTTCTCGGACTACAGCCGCAACGCCATTCGCATGGCTGCGCTGATGAAGCAGCGCGTGATCCACGTGTTCACGCACGACTCCATCGGTCTGGGCGAAGACGGCCCTACCCACCAGTCCATCGAACACGCTGCCTCGCTGCGTTTGATTCCTGGTCTGGACGTGTGGCGCCCTGCGGATACCACCGAAACTGCCGTGGCCTGGACGGTGGCCCTGAGCCAGAAAAACAAGCCAACTGCGCTGCTGCTGAGCCGCCAGAACCTGGCCTATGCTGCCAAGAGCGAAGAGGCGCTGGACAATATTGCCTGCGGCGCTTACGTGCTGTCCGAGCCCAAGGATGTGGGCCTCAAGGGCAAGCCCAAGGCCGTGATCATTGCCACTGGCTCTGAAGTGCAGTTGGCACTGGCCGCCCAGAAGATGCTGGCCGAAAAGAAGATTGGCGTGCGCGTGGTCTCCATGCCCAGCACCACCACGTTTGACAAGCAAGACGTCAAATACAAGACCAGCGTGCTGCCCGCCGGTATCCCCCGCATTGCGGTGGAAATGGGCGTGACCGACTTCTGGTGGAAGTACGGCTGCGCAGCCGTGGTGGGTATCGACACCTATGGTGAATCGGCCCCCGCGCCCGTGCTGTTCAAGCACTTTGGTTTCACGGCTGAGAACGTGACGGCCACCGTGGTGGAAGCCATCCAGCGCAACAAGTAATTGACGCATCGACACCCGTCGCAGTCCTTGGCTCCGGCGGGTGTTTTACGTACAGTCGACAAGTTTTCTTATCTCCCACTATCCATAGCAAGAGGCAACTATGACTATCAAGGTTGGTATCAACGGCTTCGGCCGCATTGGCCGTAACGTGCTGCGTTCCGCAGTGCAAAACTTTGCTGACATCGAGATCGTTGGTATCAACGACCTGTTGGAACCTGACTACTTGGCGTACATGCTCAAGTACGACAGCGTCCATGGTCGTTTCGACGGTGAAGTCTCGGTCGAAGGCAATACCTTGGTGGTCAACGGCAAGAAGATTCGCCTGACGCAAGAGCGTGACCCCGCGAACCTGAAGTGGGACGAAGTCGGTGCTGACGTGGTGATTGAATCCACCGGCCTGTTCCTGACCGACGAAACTGCCCGCAAGCACATCGCTGCTGGCGCCAAGAAGGTCATCATGTCGGCGCCTTCCAAGGACGCAACACCCATGTTCGTGTACGGCGTGAATGACAAGACCTACGCGGGCCAAGACATCATCTCTAACGCTTCGTGCACCACCAACTGCCTGGCTCCTGTGGCCAAGGTCCTGAATGACAAGTGGGGCATCAAGCGCGGTCTGATGACCACCGTGCACGCAGCCACTGCCACCCAAAAGACGGTGGACGGCCCTTCCAACAAAGACTGGCGCGGCGGCCGCGGCATCTTGGAAAACATCATCCCTTCAAGCACTGGCGCTGCCAAAGCCGTGGGCGTGGTGATTCCTGAGCTGAACAAGAAGCTGACCGGTATGTCTTTCCGCGTGCCCACCTCCGACGTGTCCGTGGTGGACCTGACTGTTGAGCTGAATACCGAAGCTTCTTATGAAGAGATCTGCGCCGAAATGAAGGCACAGTCTGAAGGCGCTTTGAAGGGCGTGCTGGGTTACACCGAAGACAAGGTGGTGGCCACCGACTTCCGCGGTGAAACCTGCACTTCCGTGTTCGACGCTGAAGCCGGTATCGCACTGGACAAGACTTTTGTGAAGGTCGTTGCCTGGTATGATAATGAGTGGGGTTACTCCAACAAGTGCTTGGAAATGGTGCGCGTGGTTGCGAAGTAATTCGCTAGCCAGCCCATAGCCTGTTTGGCCTTTAACCCATGGTGGTTAAGAGCTGGAAGCTACAAAAAAGGACAAGCCTAGGCTTGTCCTTTTTGTTGTCCAACTTTAGGCTTGGTTCACTATTAGAGGCGCAGTTCTTGGCGATTGCCCATGTCCTTGGGTGGTTCGGCCGTCACAGCGGCCTTGGCCATGGTGAACAGTTGAACCAGCTTGCTTTGCTTCACGTCCCAAAACTCCGCATGCTCAGCCCGCGCCACCAAAACAGCCAAACGCGGATCTGTGGGGCCGTCCGGGAACCAGCTCTTGGCCATGGGGCTAAAGAGTTTCTCTTTTAGAGCCATGTCGTCGCTGATACGGGCAAATGCGGCCACTGAGACGTAGCTGTCGTCGTCCGGATCGGCATAGGCAATATTGATTTGTGCAGGATTGGCCAAGCACTGCGCCAACATGCTGTCCTTACCAATCAGAAAGTACAGATGCTGGTCTTCATCCATGCCTTCCTTGTTGGCCGTGGTCATGGGGCAGGCCCGCAGGCGCCCGTCCGAGTGCACATGGGTAATCATGGCAAAGCGGATGTCTTTGATGAGTTCCCAGAGGGTGGAGCGGGGGTTCTCGTGATCTGCCATCGGTAACTCCTTTTCATGCTGCAGCAAGGCTGCAGAAATTGGTGTGAGCACCTACTCTAAGTTGGCGGAGGTGGCAGTGGTGTCAGCCAATACCGTTCATCGGAACCCTCCAACGTGCCCCAAAGGGTAAGGGGCATTGGCGATGCCATCGAGGAGGCGGTCAGCTCAAGATAGCAATGGCGCCTTCATCCACATAGTGCATGAACTCTTCGCGTGCCAGCGATACGGTAATAGGCTGGTCTTCGCTGGTCCAAGACAGCACCATGCTGGCCATCGCCAAATCGACCTGCACTTCCTGCCCTATAGGAATCAGCTCCAGCGGGCCATCGCCTACACGGTGCTGGACTTTGCCCTGAATGCGGGCGCGAAAGTGCTCGGGTAAGGCTGTACGGGATGTATCTGTTGGTTCTGTTGTCATAAGCACTCCTCCTATCAGTGCCGGAACGGTGTTCCGGTGAAATGCCCAATCTAACTTCCTGTAAGACAGCATGTCTGTCAGCAGAAATCAGCAGAAATCAGCAGAAATCAGCAGAAATCAGCAGAAGTTTCTGGATTCACCCCCGCTTCAGTTGTTGGTCCGTTGCGCCCTGCACCATGGCGATGCAATGTTTGGGTGTTTTCGCACTGTTTCAGTGCGATATGTGTAGAAAACAACCAATCTATGCGTTTTATTCATTTTGTTGCTGAGTATTTCAGCAAAAATAAAGAAATTGCACTGTTTTGGTATGAAAGATGGGCATCTATGCACAAATGCGGTGCAACCCATGCAGAAGGCTTTGATAATCCGGACCAAGCGCCCTGCGATCCGCGGAATGAGTTTCCGCCCCGCAGGGCGCAGCCACGTTCAGACGATGGCCGTTCGATTTTTTGCATTGGAAAGACAAGCGTATGCGCCAAGAAAGCGACTTTTTGGGTCCCAAAGACATTCCGGACAACGCCTACTGGGGCGTGCACACAGCCCGGGCGGTTGAGAACTTCCCGATCACGGGACAGACCGTGGCACAGATGCCCGCACTGGTGCGCGGCTTCGCTTACGTCAAGAAAGCTGCAGCGGCAGCCAACTTGGCCATGGGCGCCATCAGCCAGCAGCAAGCAGATGCCATCAGCCAGGCTTGCGATATCTTGATCGCAGGGCAGCACCACGATCAGTTTGTGGTGGA
>JBJEZV010000090.1:14995-16140 GCA_051887595.1 Comamonas sp. | reverse complement strand
TAGCGCGCGACCATTTGTCGCCAGTCCAGCACTTCATCGCCCTTGGCAAAAATGCCCAGCTGCGGCGCTGGCGCTGCTTGTTCGTGCAAGCCCAGGTCGCGCAGTTGCTGGATGTATTCGGGCCGAAAGTAAAAAGCTTCGCCCGGATCGTGCCATTGGCTTTGTTGACCGATGTACTGCTCCAGCGTGTGGTCGGGCCAGACCGCAGGATTGAGCAGCACCGCCTTGCACTGCTTGTGGTGCGCCACCCACGTCGCGTAGTAGCCGCCGAGCGACGAACCGATCACCGCCATGTGCGCACTGGGCCAATCGCGCACGGCGTGCATCACCATGTCCATGGCTTCCTGCGGTGAGGGCGGCAACTGCGGGCACAGCCAAGTCACCTGCGGATGCTGGTCGTGCACGTACTGTGCCATGGTGCGCGCCTTGGTCGATTGAGGGGAGGAGCGAAATCCGTGCAAATACAGCAAATGCGTGGTGGCCATGGTGCTTGGTTCCTCGTGCAATGGGGGTTGCGCAACGCGCGCTAGGGCGAATACAGCGCTCGACAGATAATTGCACGCTATGCCCGCCGAATTTGATAAGCCCAATATTCTTCAACGTATCTTGCCGATGTTTCGCGGCTTTGATCCCATTTTGCTGCTGGTGATTGCCTGGCTGGCGGGCATTGGCTTGCTGGCCATGTATTCCGCAGGCTACGACCACGGCACGCGCTTTGCCGACCATGGCCGCAACATGCTGTTAGCCGCGGGGATTTTGTTTGTGGTGGCGCAGATACCGCCGCACAAATTCATGGCTGCGGCCGTGCCCTTGTATACGGTGGGTGTGGCGCTTTTGATTGCCGTGCTGCTGTTTGGCATCACCAAAAAAGGCGCGCAGCGCTGGGTCAATGTGGGTGTGGTGATTCAGCCTTCAGAAATCCTCAAAATTGCCGCGCCTTTGATGTTGGCTTGGTGGTTCCACCGGCGCGAAGGTGCCCTGAAGGCGCTGGATTTTGTGATTGCCTTTGTGCTGCTGGCCATTCCGGTGGCGCTGATTCTGAAGCAGCCGGATTTGGGCACCTCCTTGCTGGTGCTGGCAGCTGGGCTGGCAGTGATCTTTTTTGCCGGGCTGCCCTGGAAGCTGGTGGTGCCGCCCGTGATTGC
>JBJEZV010000090.1:0-14895 GCA_051887595.1 Comamonas sp. | reverse complement strand
GAAGAGTTCGGCTTGATTGGCAACCTGGCGCTGATCGTGGGCTTTTTGCTCTTGGTCTGGCGCGGGTTGGCGATCGCCGTGAAGTCGCAGACGCTGTTTGGCCGTTTGATGGCGACGGCAGTGGCCATGATCTTTTTCACCTACGCCTTTGTGAACATGGGCATGGTCAGCGGCATCTTGCCGGTGGTGGGCGTGCCCTTGCCCTTTATCAGCTATGGCGGAACGGCCATGGTGACGCTGGGGCTGGCGCTGGGGGTGTTGATGTCCGTCGCACGCGCCCAACGTCTGGCCATGGCCGAGCCCAAGCACAGTCTGTAGAACTTGCGTTTGGTGAGCTGCGACGTTGCGCATTCGAAGTCGCCTGCGTGAGCAATTTTTGGGCGCAGCGGGGGGTATCCACACTCCGTCGTGCGGTGAGGGCATGGCGGCGTGCCTACAATGCTTGCCATGATCTCTCGCGAACCCACCATCGAGCGCCTGGCCACGGCCCGGCAACTGTTGCTTGAGCCTTTTGGCTTGGATGAATCCCACCTGTCGCGTGCGCTGGCGGAAATCCGCGCCAATCAGGTGGACGACGCAGATTTGTATTTCCAGTACACCCGCGCCGAAGGCTGGAGTCTGGAAGAGGGCATTGTCAAAACCGGCTCTTTCTCCATTGACCAGGGCGTGGGCGTGCGTGCCGTCAGCGGCGAGAAGACGGCATTCGCCTATTCCGACGACATCTCCGAGGCTTCGCTGCTGGATGCTGCCCGCACCGTGCGTGCCATCTCGGGCGCCAGCCAGCAGCGCAAAGTGCGCATTCCCAAAGCCAAGATCTCGCCCAGCCGCAGCCTGTATCCCGGCATCGACCCCATCGCCTCCATGAACAGCACCGAAAAGGTGGAGTTGCTGGGCAAGGTCGAAACACTGGCGCGTGCCAAAGATCCCCGCATCGTGCAGGTGATGGCGGGCCTGGCCAGTGAGTACGACGTGGTCATGGTGGCCCGCGCCGATGGCACTTTGGCAGCGGACGTGCGCCCCTTGGTGCGTTTGTCGGTCACCGTGATTGCCGAGCAGGGCGATCGCCGTGAAGTGGGCTCGTCGGGCGGCGGTGGCCGTTTCGGTCTGGCCTACTTTAGCGACGAGCAAATCAACGCCTATGTGAACGAAGCTGTGGAGCAAGCGCTGGTGAACCTCGATTCCCGTCCTGCACCTGCCGGTGAAATGACCGTGGTGCTGGGTTCAGGGTGGCCAGGCGTACTGCTGCACGAAGCCGTGGGCCACGGTCTGGAAGGTGACTTCAACCGCAAGGGCTCCAGCGCCTTCAGTGGCCGCATCGGCCAGCGCGTGGCAGCCAAGGGCGTGACGATTTTGGACGACGGCACGCTCGCCGATCGCCGTGGTTCTTTGAATGTGGACGATGAGGGCTGCCCTTCCCAAGCCAATGTGCTGATCGAAGATGGCATCTTGAAGGGCTACATCCAAGATTCGCTCAACGCCCGCCTGATGGGCGTCAAGCCCACGGGCAATGGCCGCCGCGAAAGCTATGCCCACTTGCCCATGCCGCGCATGACCAACACCTACATGCTGGGCGGTGATAAAGATCCGCAGGAAATCATTGCCTCGATCAAAAAGGGGCTGTACGCCACCAACTTTGGCGGCGGGCAGGTCGACATCACCAGCGGCAAGTTTGTGTTCTCCGCCAGCCAAGCATATTGGGTGGAAAACGGCAAGATCCAGTACCCCGTTAAGGGCGCCACTTTGGTCGGCAATGGCCCAGAGTGCATGAAAAAAGTCAGCCTCATTGGCAATGACATGCGCTTGGACAGCGGTGTGGGCACCTGCGGCAAGGAAGGCCAGAGCGTGCCCGTGGGCGTGGGCCAGCCCACCATGCGCATCGATGGCCTCACTGTCGGTGGGACTGCTTAAATACCAAGGTTTTGCAGGTTTCCTGCGTTAGTAGCCCAAAAGGTTGGTTTCAAACTTTGAAATCAACCTTTTTTCTTGGTATTTTTGGAGTTTTGTTGAATATTGGTGCGCGCTTGTGTTGCGGTGCACGATGGGCGGTGTTAAAGTCTTTCGCTATGCAAGTTCACAGCGCTTTCTATTTTTACTTTTGGTTCTCTGTCCCAGGCGGATGAGAGGAAAGCGCTCGCACCACACGAACACCCCTCCACTAAAAACCGCCGCAGCTCAAAAGCCCGGCGGTTTTTTAATTTCTACCCCACCCTTAGCGCAAAGAGGCAGACATGACAGCACAACACTATGGCGAAGCTTGGTATCGCAGCTCGGTCAACAAAACAGGACAAACCGACGACGAACGTATCAAGGACATCACCGTGCTGCCGCCTCCCGAGCATCTCATCCGCTTTTTTCCCATTCAGAACACGCCCGTCGAGTCCTTGGTCAGTGACACACGGCGCACCATCGGCCATATCATGCACGGGCGCGGGGATGACCGCCTGCTGGTGATTGTGGGGCCATGCTCCATCCACGACCCTGCAGCCGCGCTGGACTATGCACGCCGTCTGGCCGATGTGCGTGAGCAATACAAAGACACGCTGGAAGTGGTGATGCGCGTGTACTTCGAAAAGCCACGCACCACGGTGGGCTGGAAGGGCTTGATCAACGATCCGTACTTGGATGGCAGCTACCGCATTGATGAAGGCCTGCGCATTGCGCGCCAGTTGCTGATCGACATCAATCGTTTGGGTGTGCCTGCGGCCAGCGAGTTCTTGGATGTGATCTCGCCCCAGTACATCGGTGATTTGATCAGCTGGGGCGCTATTGGTGCGCGCACCACCGAAAGTCAGATCCACCGCGAATTGGCCTCTGGCATCTCGGCGCCGATTGGCTTCAAGAATGGCACCGACGGCAATATTCGCATTGCGACCGATGCGATCCAGTCAGCAGGCAATGGCCACCACTTCTTGTCGGTGCACAAAAACGGCCAGGTTGCGATCGTGCACACCGCTGGCAACAAAGACTGCCACGTGATTTTGCGCGGCGGTAAAACCCCCAACTACGACGCTGACAGCGTGGCCGTAGCCTGCGCTGATCTGGAAAAAGCCGGTCTGCGCCCCAGCCTCATGGTGGACTGCAGCCATGCCAACAGCCTCAAGCAGCACGAGCGCCAAAAGGATGTGGCAGCTGACATCGCTGCGCAAATTGCGGCAGGTTCCCAGCGCATCTTTGGTGTGATGCTGGAAAGCCATTTGGTCAGCGGCGCGCAAAAGTTCACGCCTGGCAAGGACGATGTCTGCGGCTTGCACTACGGCCAGAGCATTACCGATGCCTGCATTGGCTGGAACGATACGCTGGACGTGCTGGAAAATTTGTCGAACGCGATTGCCACACGCCGCACACTGGCCCAAGCACCGCAAGGCGCGCTGGTCGATTAATCGCGCCGCTTCCACCTCCGCCATGTGCCACAGCCTGCCACTGCAAAGGGGCAGGCTTTTTTGTGTCTAGCGTTGCACCTTGTAGGCCATGGGGCATTGGGGCAGATACGCAGATACCGCCCCGAAGTGGCTCGCTAAGCTGTGGGCATCGGCAACACGGTTGCGGAAAGGATGGCCATGGTCAGCGAAGTCATTGTGCAATTGGGCGCAGGTCTGGAGTTTCGTGCCGATGTGCACCGTCTCACACCCATGTCCCCGGAGGCGGCGCGGCGTTGGCTCGACGAGCAGTTTGTGGCGCTGGACTGTGAACCTTTGCGTCCTAGCGGCAAGGTGCTGCTGGCCGACAAAGTGCTGGTGATTGCCCGTGAGGCAGGCGCACGCCGCATGGCTGATGAGATCTGGTTTGAGTGCTACGCCAGCGCCACCCATGCCGTCTTGGCACGCCCCCTGATCAAGGTGGACGTGCCCGGCATGTCGGTCAGTTACTGAGCGGTGCCTGTTGCGCGCTCAGGGCTTGAAGTAAGTTACTCAGCCCTGTTGCGGGGCGAAGTGCTGCTGCAGTGCAGACAGCAGCCTGGCATGAATGCCGCCAAAGCCACCGTTGCTCATGCACACAATTTGGTCACCTGGGCGCACATGTGCCACCACCTGCTGCACAAGGGTGTCAATGTTGTCAGCCGTAAAGCCGGCATCACCCAAAGCTTCCAGCGCTTGGGCGGCGTCCCAGTCCAGCCCTGCCGTGTGGCAAAACGCCAAATCAGCTTCCTTGAGTGACCACGGCAGCTGCGCTTTCATGGTGCCCAACTTCATGGTGTTGCTGCGCGGCTCAAACACTGCAAGGATGCGCTGCTGCTGGCCAATGCGCTGGCGCAGCCCATCGAGGGTGGTGCGGATCGCCGTAGGGTGGTGGGCAAAATCGTCGTACACCGCCACACCAGATACCGTGCCGCGCAGCTCCATGCGGCGCTTGACGTTGTGGAAGCGGCTGAGCGCCTGTGCTGCGACGGCCGGATCTACGCCCACATGCTCAGCCGCTGCAATCGCAGCCAGTGCGTTGAGCTGGTTGTGTTCTCCGCTCAAACTCCATTCAACGCGGCCCACGGTGCGGCCATGTTGCAGCACATCAAAGGCGTGGTGCTCGCCTTGGGCTGTGAAGTCGCCCACGGCAGAGCCAAAACTGCGCTGTTCGCTCCAGCAACCTTGGTGCAAGACGCGGGCGAGTGCCTCCTCCAGACCGTTGAACACCACGCGGCCTGATGCGGGGACCGTGCGCACCAAATGGTGAAATTGCCGCTCAATCGTCGCCAGATCCGGGAAGATATCAGCGTGGTCAAACTCCAGATTATTAAGCACGGCAGTGCGCGGGCGGTAGTGCACAAACTTGCTGCGCTTGTCAAAAAAGGCTGTGTCGTATTCGTCAGCCTCAATCACAAACAGAGGACGCTCTTGGCCACTAGCTAAGGCGCCCAAGCGTGCTGAAACGCCAAAGTCCAGCGGGACACCACCCACCAAAAAGCCGGGTGTGAGACCGGCGCATTCCAAGACCCAGGCCAGCATGGAGGTGGTGGTGGTCTTGCCATGCGTGCCCGCAACGGCCAGCACGTGGCGGCCTTGGAGCACATGCTCGCTCAGCCATTGCGGGCCGCTGGTGTAAGGCAGGCCTTGGTCCAAGATGGCTTCCATCAAGGGAAATTTAGGGCTGCCGTCGGTCAAGCGCGCGCGGCTGACCACGTTGCCGATCACATACATATCGGGCTTTAAGGCCAATTGCTCGGTGCCAAAGCCTTCAATCAGTTCGATTCCCAGCGCGCGCAGTTGGTCGCTCATGGGAGGGTAGACGCCAGCGTCGCAGCCTGTCACGGTATGGCCCGCCTCGCGTGCCAGCGCGGCCACGCCTCCCATGAAGGTGCCGCAAATGCCCAAGATATGAATATGCATGGTGCAAGATTCTATAGGGCTGCCTTGCATATGCTGCAGGCATGGTGTGAGCCGCAGAGTCGATCTAAAACTATCAATTCAAGAGCTATTGGCCTTTGATGGCATTGGTTTTTCAATATTTTTATATCTGAAAGTGTTGCAAATTAAAGGCTGATAGCTATGAAATTGAATAAGCTTGAGTGCTGCAAGTCTGTGTCGCGGCATGGCTGCGCAGCTTTTGGATAATGGCAGCATGTTGGCACCCTGGTTTTGTTTATGCATGCTTCATCTGTAGCCCAAGAAATCGTTCAGACCGCCGCGCGTATGGTCGTCGAAGACGGTGTGGACTGGGGGGCGGCTAAGCGCCGTGCCATCAAACAATTGGGCTTGCCTCCCCGGACGGCGCTGCCCGATAACGACCAGCTCGAAGCGGCAGTGCGCGAGTACATCGAGCTTTTTTGCGCGGACACACAGCCCCAAGAGTTGCGCGCCTTGCGTGAGCTCGCGCTGGTGTGGATGGAGCGCTTGCAGGAATTTCGCCCGCACCTCGCCGGAGCAGTCTGGCGCGGCACGGCCACGCGGGCGTCTGATATCTATATTGGCTTGTTTTGTGATGACTCCAAATCGGCGGAGATTGCCTTGATAAACCACAACGTGACCTATGACGTCACCGAGGTGACGGGTTTCAATGGCGAGACGGTCGATGCCTTGAGCATCAGCAGCCATTGCGCACCCTTGGGTGAAACAGTGGGCGTGCATTTGATGGTGTATGACTATGATGACCTGCGCGGCGCCTTGAAGGCCGATAGCCAAGGGCGCACGCCGCGTGGCGATGTGCAGGCGCTGCGAGAGCTGTTGCAGCAGGAGGCGCCGCAATGACCAATGAACAAATGCCATCAAATCGTCGGCGATGGCTCATGGGCGGCGTGGCCGCTGCTGCTGCGGTGGCGGGAGGTTGGCTGGCTTGGCAGCACGGGCAGAGCGGTGCAGACGAGGATGATCCTGCGGTGCAGGCTTTTTGGGCGTTGCAACTGCAGCAACCCGACGGCAGCTTGCGCACCATGCAAGAGTGGCGTGGCAAGCCAGTGCTGGTGAATTTTTGGGCCACCTGGTGCCCGCCCTGTGTGCGTGAGTTGCCCTTGCTCAATCGCTTTGCCCAAGCACAAGCGCGCGATGGCGGCGTGCAGGTGGTCGGCATTGCCGTCGATCAGGCTGAACCTGTGAGCAAATGGCTGGAGCGCCAGCCGCTGGATTTTCCGGTTGTGCTGGCCGGTGCTGGCGGTATGACCCTCACGCGCAGCCTCGGTAACTCGAATAGTGCTTTACCCTTTACCATCTTGTTCGACGCGGAGGGGAAGGTCCAACAGCGTAAAATTGGCGAACTTTCTGAGCAAGATCTTGCAAATTGGAGCATCGGCGCCTGAGTGGCTGCTCTCAAAAAACAAATTTGGCTTCAAAAACCTCGACGCCAATAGCGAAAAATATCTACTATTGCGCGCAGAAGGCTGAATTTAGGGTAAATTCGCGCCCTTATTTAGTTTTAGCCGTTGGAGCTTCCATGGATCTGCGTAAACTCAAGACCCTTATCGACTTGGTGTCCGAATCGAACGTTTCGGAACTGGAAATCACCGAGGCTGAGGGCAAAGTCCGCATCGTCAAGAGCGGTGGCAACGTGGTGCAGCAGTTTGTTGCCGCGCCTGTGCAAGCCGCTGCTGCCCCCGTGCAAGCCGCCGCTGCACCTGCTGCCGCCGCGCCTGTGGCTGAATTGCCAGCACCTGCCGCTACCGGCCACCAAGTCAAGTCGCCCATGGTCGGTACTTTCTACCGTGCCTCCAGCCCTGGCGCCAAGCCCTTCGTAGAAGTGGGTGACCAGGTCAAGGAAGGCGACACCATCTGCATCATCGAAGCCATGAAGATCTTGAACGAGATCGAGGCTGACAAGTCGGGTACCGTGACCCGTATCCTGGCCGACAACGGCCAAGCTGTGGAATACGGCCAACCGCTGTTCGTGATCGAGTGATATCTGCCAGAGCCTGAGCGCAATTGCCGGGCTTGATCAGATGGAACGATTCGCTCCTGCGGGGGCGGTGAACAACGAGGACCTCCATGTTTAAGAAAATTTTGGTTGCCAACCGGGGTGAAATTGCCCTGCGCATCCAGCGCGCTTGCCGCGAGATGGGCATCAAGGCCGTCATGGTCTACTCCGAGGCAGACCGTGACGCCAAGTACGTCAAGTTGGCCGATGAGGCCGTGTGCATTGGCCCCGCTCCTTCCCCTTTGAGCTACCTGAACATGCCTGCCATCATCTCGGCAGCAGAAGTGACGGATGCTGAGGCGATCCACCCTGGCTATGGCTTCCTGTCGGAAAACGCCGACTTTGCCGAGCGTGTGGAACAAAGCGGCTTCAAATTCATTGGCCCGACTGCCGACTCCATCCGCATTATGGGTGACAAGGTATCGGCCAAGCAGGCCATGATCAAGGCGGGCGTGCCTTGCGTGCCTGGTTCGGACGGCGAGTTGCCTGACGATCCAGCGCAAATCAAGCGCATTGCCAAGGCCATTGGCTATCCAGTGATCATCAAGGCCGCAGGCGGCGGCGGTGGTCGCGGCATGCGTGTGGTGCATACCGAAGCTGCGCTGGTCAATGCGGTGCAGATGACCAAGGCGGAAGCAGGCGCGGCCTTTGGCAATCCTGCGGTGTACATGGAGAAGTTCCTCCAGAACCCCCGCCACGTCGAAATTCAGGTGCTGTGCGACCAGCACAAGAACGGCGTGTATCTGGGTGAGCGTGACTGCTCGATGCAGCGCCGCCACCAGAAGGTGATCGAAGAGGCGCCAGCGCCCGGTATTCCTCGCCGTTTGGTGGAGAAGGTGGGCGAGCGTTGTGTGGCCGCGTGCAAGAAGATCGGCTATCGCGGTGCGGGTACGTTCGAATTCCTCTACGAAAACGGGGAGTTCTACTTCATTGAAATGAACACCCGCGTGCAGGTGGAACACCCTGTGACCGAAATGATCACGGGCGTGGACATTGTGCGCACGCAGATCATGGTGGCTGCGGGTGAAAAGCTGCCCTTTACCCAGCGTGAGATCAACAACCAGATGCGCGGTCACGCCATCGAGTGCCGTATCAACGCGGAAGATCCCTACAACTTCATGCCTTCGCCTGGTCGCGTGAGCATGTGGCACATGCCTGGTGGCCCTGGCGTGCGCGTGGACTCCCACGTCTACAACAACTACTTTGTGCCACCGAACTACGACTCCATGATCGGCAAGCTGATCGTGCACGGCGACACCCGCGAACAGGCTTTGGCCCGTATGCGTACGGCGCTGTCGGAAGTGGTGGTGGAAGGTATCAAGACCAACGTGCCTTTGCACCAGGACTTGATGGTGGATGCCAAGTTTGCTGAAGGCGGCACCAATATCCATTATCTGGAGCACTGGCTGGAACAGCGCAAAAAGCGTTGATTACCTGCCGGTACTAACCAGCCATGCTGGCCCTTGGCAACGAGGGCCAGCATTTCGTTTTTAAAAGCTTCAAGGAACAGCCATGCATGAGCTCAACCTAATGTGTCCCGAAGAGCGGGTCGAAGATGTGAGCGATGCGCTCGACGCGCTGGACGCGCTGAGCGTATCGGTCGAGGACATGGACGCCCAAACTGACTCCGAGCAACCTCTGTTTGGTGAACCCGGCATGCCCGCCCCCAAAGAGGGCTGGAACCGCAGCCGCATCGTGGCCTTGTTCCCCGACGAAGCGGCAGCGCAACAGGCGCAGGCCCTGCTGCAGCTGCAGGACTTTTTTGAAGGTTGCCAAGTCCTGGGTATTCGCGAAGTCGAACAGCAGGACTGGGTGCGCCTGACGCAGTCACAGTTCCAACCTGTAGACATCACGCCCGAATTCTGGATCGTGCCCACTTGGCACGAATTGCCCGAGCAGGCTAAGATCAGCATTCGTCTCGATCCCGGTCTGGCCTTTGGTACAGGCACCCATCCCACCACGCGCATGTGCTTGCGCTGGATTGCCCGCCAGCCTGCTGGATCACTGGGCCGCACGTTGGACTATGGTTGCGGATCGGGTATTTTGGCGATTGGCGCAGCCAAATTTGGCGCGGTGGACATTGACGCGGTGGATATCGACCCCGATGCCGTCACTTCTTGCGAGTTGAATGCCCAGGCCAACCACGTGCGTTTGAATGCTGGCTTGCCGGACAAGGCGCAAGGTGAATACCAGACCGTGCTGGCCAATATTTTGGCGACGCCGCTGAAGGTATTGGCGCCTTTGCTGGTCAGCCATGTGCAAGCGGGCGGTCATTTGGTACTCGCCGGTATTTTGGAGCGCCAAGCCGATGAGCTCAAAGAAGCCTACGCCCCCTATATTCAGCTGCAGGTGGCCGACAGCGAAGATGGCTGGGTTTTGATGACTGCGCAACGCGCCTAAGACCTGCCGTTTTTGGGCCAAGGCCTCGTCCTACAATGCTTGCGCCATGAGTTTCATCACCCGCTGCCCTTCCTGTGACACCACCTTTAAGGTGGTGCCCGATCAACTGCGTATCTCCGAAGGATGGGTGCGCTGCGGTCGTTGTCAGGAAGTCTTTGATGCTTCGCAAGCGCTAGAGGCCCTGCCTGTGACCACCGCAGGTGAAACCGCCGATGCGCAGGCCGGGGCGCAGCAGCTGGCCGAGCCTCAGGCGGCGGCTGCTACCGATGCATTGCAGCTGCCACCGCAAGCAACTGAGGCGGGTGCGGATGTGCAGTCACAGATGCAGCGACCTCTGTCAGAGTCATTGGCTGAGGTGGCAGCGGCGGCAGACCCACCAACGGACAGCCTGGAGGCGCCTGTGCAAGGCTATGAGTTGCCCGCGCCGCCAGAGCTGGACGATATCGAAGAGCTTGGTCCTTGGCTGCACGAAGACCAAGCACCGCAGGAACCAGACAAGCTGGCACAGACTGCATCCTTGGTAGATGCTCCGCTTGAAGTGGCAGTTGAGCCAGATTCGCAGACGGTGGAGCCTGTAGCCGCGGCGGCCCATGAGTCGGATGGGGATGACGATGCAGAACCTGCATGGCACGACGAGCCGGTGGAAAGCGAAGCTCGCCCGGACGATAGCGGGCCAGACAGTGAGCGCCTGCAGTTGGGCGATGCACCTTTGTCAAGCATGTCCGAGATCCCGCAAACGCCAGTCAGCAGTTCGGCTGCTGAAGCAATGCTCCAGCCAGAAGCTGAACGCCAAGCAGTGGAAGATGCGGAGTCTGTAGCGCCTGCGACTGCCGAGCATGACCTGTTGCCTGAGGCGCATGTGATTGCACCCTCGCTCGCGTTGCCAGCCAACGAAGAGCCTGTATCTGCACCACCATCACCAGGCATGCCCAGTGAGGAAGTCCCCAGTTTTGTGAAGCAGGCACAACGCAAGGCCTGGTGGAACCAGCCTGCCGTGCGTTTTGTGATGGGGATGCTGGTGATTTTGCTGCCTTTGGCGCTGTTACTGCAGGTGGCAGTGCACGAGCGCAATACGCTGGTGGCTTGGAAGCCCCAGTGGCGTGGCGCATTTGAGAACCTGTGCATTGCTTTGCGCTGTGAGCTGGCTCCGCGCCAACACATCGCCTCGGTGACGCTGACGGGCTCCGCTTTCAACCAAGACGGCGCGGACCACCATTACCGGCTGAGCCTGAGTTTGCGCAACGCATCGGTCGCGGCTGTGGCCACGCCTGCCGTGGAGCTGACCTTGACCGATGCCCAAGACCAAGTGCTGGTGCGCAAAGTGCTGATGCCTTCGGACATTGGTGCGCCCATGGAGTTGGCACCACGCGCTGAGTGGAGCGGGGATGTGCCCGTGGCCACACAAAACCTTCATCTGGCTGTGGCGGGGTACCGCGTCATGGCTTTTTATCCTTAATGACCAACCCTGCACGAAAGAACAAACATGGCAGCCCTGATTTGTGGTTCTCTGGCCTTTGACACCATCATGACCTTCGAAGGCAAGTTTGCGAACCAGATCTTGCCCGAGCAATTGCACATTTTGAATGTGTCTTTCTTGGTGCCTTCGCTGCGCCGTGACTTTGGAGGCTGTGCTGGCAATATTGCCTACAGCTTGAAGTTACTGGGTGGCACGCCGCTGCCCATGGCAACGGTGGGTTCTGACGGTGCCTCCTATCTGGCCCGCATGCAGTCACTGGGCATCGAGACGCGCTACATCCAGCAACTCGATGACACCTACACCGCCCAGGCCATGATCATGACCGACATGGACAACAACCAAATCACGGCGTTTCACCCCGGAGCCATGACCGAGGCCTATGTGAACGTGATTCACGGCAATGAAGGCGCCAGCATCGGCATCGTCTCACCCGATGGGCGCGAAGCTATGATCCAGCATGCGGCGCAGTTCCATGAAGCGGGTATTCCGTTTGTCTTCGATCCAGGTCAGGGTCTGCCCATGTTCAGCGGTGAAGGTTTGCTGGCCTTTATCGAGCAAGCGACATGGATTACGGTCAACGACTACGAAGCCAAGATGCTGTGTGATCGCACCGGCTTGGATTTGGCAGCGTTGTCTATGAAGGTCAAGGGCTTGGTGGTGACGCTGGGTGAGCAGGGCTGCGAAGTGTGGGAACAAGGTCACAAGACCTTGGTCGCGCCGGTCAAGGCGCAAGAAGTGGTCGATCCCACAGGTTGCGGCGACGCATGGCGCGGTGCCCTGTTGTTCGGTCTGGAACGTGGCTGGCCACTGACCAAGTGCGCTGCTTTGGGTAATCGTGTGGGTGCCCTGAAGGTGGCATCCAAGGGACCCCAGAACTACATACTGGACTTCGATCCGTTGACTTTTGAAGCCTGATCGACCAGGAATTTAAGCAAACAAGGAGCCTTGAAGGCTCCTTGTTGGTTATTGGCGTGCGGTGCGTACGTTAGCAGGCAAGGCCATGGGATGGCTGGTGCGCAAGGGGTTGATGTCTAAACCGCCCCGGCGCGTGTAGCGGGCATATACGCTGAGCTTGAGCGGGCGGCATTGGCGCATGATGTCCATAAAAATGCGTTCCACACACTGCTCGTGGAATTCATTGTGGTTGCGAAAGCTCACGATATAGCGCAGCAAGCCTTCTTGGTGAATGGCTGGGCCGGTATAGCTGATCTGCACACTGCCCCAGTCAGGTTGGCTGGTCACCAAGCAATTGCTCTTAAGCAGGTGGCTGACCAGGGTTTCTGTCACGGGAGGATGGTCGAAGTCAGCTTGCAGCAGTTCAGGGCGCGGCGTGTAGTCACTGCATTCCACATCAAGCCGGTCGAGATTCAATCCTGCCAGCTCTTGGACTTTTTGCAGCTCAAACTGCTCTTGTGCCAAGATGCGCACGCCTGCGCTGGATTGGCGGGCAGCGGCACCACGCCATAGAGCTTCGTTCACGTCCTCGCGGATGCGCGCTTGCACCGCCTCCAAGCTGTCAAAGCGGCTGTTGTTGAAACTGTTCAAGTACAGCTTGAACGACTTGCTTTCGATGATGTTGGGCGTTTCACAGGGGATGGTGAAGTGCGCCAATGCCACTTGCGGCTTGCCGCGCAGATTCAGCCACGACAGCTCAAACGCAGTCCACAGATCCGCGCCAAAAAAAGGCAGCTGCTCTGTTATGCCGATTTCCTCGCGCTTGCTGGCACGGGGGATAGGAAACAGCAGGTTGGGGTCATAGACATCGGTATAGGCCGAGGTTTTGCCAAGTTGGGATTGTTCAGGTGTATTCATAAAAAATGCATAGCTCCCCAATCGATGCGCAGGTGCTTTACGCAGAAAATGGGGAGGCACAAAAGTGGATTTACTGAAACTCGCGTTCACGCAGCCACTTGGTGGCAATCCATTTTTCACCTTGTAATACAGGCTCTCCGGCATGCAAGGTCAACGTCTGTGCATGTGGGCCGGCATAGCTGAAAAACACGGCACTCCCTTTGCGGGGATGGATGCGCAACTGCGTTTCCGGAAAGTAGGTGCAGCCCCCAGCCTCTACCTCATTGAGGTAGATGACCATCGTTCCCACGCGTTGGCCACCGCGCTGCAAGATAGCTGCGCTGCTGGGCTCCAGGGGTGAGAAGTAATCGTGGTGAGGTTTGTACTGGGCGCCTGGCAGGTAGTTAAGGACTTGGAGCCCTTCCCCGTTTTCAAGGGGCCAGTGCAGCAGGCGTGCAATACGTGCTTCGAGCTTTTGCACCACGGGTGTTTGCCCCCGCTTGAAAAACATGCCATCGCTGGTGCGATCAGGGTTGATTTCTTCCAATGTGCCGTGGCTGGCGACTGTGCGCGAGCGTGCCATGGCAGGGCGCGCCTCATCCACAATGTGGTCGCATTCCTCGTCAGACAGCAAATTACCAAACAGCACCAGCTGTGGGCGCTGCAGTGTCATGAGCACCTGCACACGTCGATCACCCACATCAATTTCACTGGGTAGGGCTTGAAGATCCGGGCCTGGTAAAGCCACAGGCTCCGAACGTGCGACGCTGGGGTTAGGCGTTGCCGTACACGCAGCCAGAGCAGCTTGCGCAACGGACGTCACCCACCCTGAATCGATCAGACTCTTTTCGAGCGTCTGTGTGCTGTGGCCAGCTGCCAGCTGACCTTGGATCCACTGCATCAGGGCCGGCGTGCTGCCGGGAACCGAAGCAGACAGCTGCTCCAGCGACTGCGACATAGGCATCTCCAAGGAAGACCAGGGTTTGCGTGCCACGGATGCCTACGCTGCTTGGGCAGTATGACGCCGAAACACCAAACGAGAGGCGTTGGATACTTCAGGCGCATAGGCATAGCCTGCCACATCGAAAGCACACAACTGCTCAGGCTGTGTCAGGCGGTGCTCGATAGCGTAACGCGCCATCAGGCCACGCGCATGCTTGGCGTGAAAGCTAATGATTTTGTAGGCGCCGCCCTTGTAGTCTTCAAACACGCACTCGACCACACGGGCCTTGAGCTGGCGCAGATCAACGGATTTAAAGTATTCCTGCGACGCAAGGTTGACTACAACAGGTTGTGCCTCTTGGGCTTGTCGCGCATTGATGAGCTGGGCAATTTGAGCGCCCCAGAACTGGTAGAGGTTGCTTCCTCTGTGGGTGGCCAGCTTGGTGCCCATTTCGAGGCGATAAGGCTGCATCCAGTCCAAAGGACGCAGCGCCCCATACAGCCCGCTGAGCATCAGGATGTGGTCTTGCGCCCACGCGATGTCGTCGCTGCCCAGAGAGTAGGCATCCAAGCCTTCATACACATCACCGTTAAAAGCAAACAGCGCGGGGCGGGCATTGGCAGAAGTAAATTCAGGCCGCCATGCAGCGTAACGTGCCACATTCAATTGGGCCAGTTTGTCGCTGATAGACATGAGCTGGGCGACATCCTGCGGCGACAAGGCACGCAGCGTGTCGATCAGGCTAGCGGATTCAGCAATGAAAGGGGGCAGGGTTGGATTGAGGCCCGCAGGCAAAGCCCGTTCGTAATCGAGCGATTTGGCGGGAGAGAGCAAAAAAAGCATGGAGGCTCGGTCCGTCAGAAATACCAGGCGATAGATGCAATCGGGGGCTCAAGGCCCCCGATTGGTTTTACGCTTTAAGCGTTGTTGGTCGCTTGCTCAAAGGGCAGGA
>JBJEZV010000089.1:0-16185 GCA_051887595.1 Comamonas sp. | reverse complement strand
CCGACAGCGCCAAACAAAATCGCATCCATGCCTTGCAATTGCGCCTTCCAGTCGTCGGGCATCATCTGGCCGTGCTGCGCGTAGTAGTCGCAGTTCGCCCAGTCAAAATGGTGAAACTCCAGCGGCAGCTGGAACTTGCGGGCCGCAGCTTCCAAAGCACGCAAGCCTTCGGGCATGACTTCCTTGCCAATACCGTCTCCGGCAATCACGGCAATTTTTCGGATTTGGGACATCTTCAACTCCACATCAATGCTGTGATTGTGCGGCAGTGCTGCAGCGCCACGCCAAAAAAAATGCCCTGCTAGGCAGGGCATTGGGCACGCAACGTTGAATGCTTTAAGTGTGCGCAATCCAGTCGTATCCCTGCCCTGCAGCGCGGATGCGGCCAAAGGAAGGCAGCGGAAAGTGATAGCCGCCCACCCAGCTTTGCTCCTGCGCCAGGCGTGCCAGCAACGCGTGGCGCGTGGCACGTGCTTGCGCCGCATCCATGTCGAATTGCACTTGCCAGTCTGGGTGGCGCACAAACAGAGCAGGGTAGTGCGCTACATCGCCAATGAAAGTAAATCGCTCTGTGCCTGATTGCACCGCAATCGCCGTGTGGCCCGGTGTGTGACCAAACGCGGCGATGGTGTGAATGCCGGGCGCCAGACTCGAGCCCGGCGCGTATGGGCGCAGCTGTGCGGGTGGGTAGCCTGCAAAGACTCGGCGCACGGCCATAAATCCACCACGTGCAGCTTCAGGTAGCGCTTGCATCCGTGCGTCGTCCATCCAGAAGGCGGCTTCAGGTTGGGGCATATACACCAAAGCTTTGGGATAGACCAAGCTGCCATCCTTGCGGCGCAAACCATTGATGTGGTCGCCATGCAAATGACTCAGGATGACCGCATCAATGCTCGCCGGGTCAATCCCGGCGTGGCGCATGTGGGTGTGTAGCAGCCCGGTGCCTGGCCCACCGTTGTCGGCAAAGCCCGTGTCGAGCAAATAGCGCTTGCCATCGAGCTCCACCACAAAGCAGGTGTAGGGCACATCGATGTGGGTGGTGGGTAAGCCCGCTGCAGCCAACGCAGCCTGTACCTGGTCCAGCGGTGCATTCTTGACAAACCCGGCATCTAGTGGCCGCCGGGTGACGCCATCGCTCAGCGCAGTGACTGTGGCCTTGCCTACTTGGCGTCGAAACCAACCTTGAGCGATGGTAGAGGCCGCAGGTCGCGGCGTAGCACAGGCCGATAAAAGACAGGCAGCAGCCAAGCTGCTGGTGGCAAGCATCCAGTGGCGGCGGTTCAATGTCATATGGGCTCCTAAGTGAAAGAGGGCTGACAACAATCTGAAGGCTATCGGCAAAACCGGGTGGTGTGCATGCGGAATCAGGGTAAACACCGAAGTATTTTTTGGGCGATTGCCAAAGATGAGGGCCTTAATTGTTTTTTCTTGGAGAGCTTTGATGAACCCATCCGCAGCCAGTTCACCGCGGGTATCACGCCGCCGCCTTGCAACTTGGGTTATAGCCACCGGGCTGTCAGTGTGCGGTATCAGCGCGATGGCGCAAACGGCCGATAACTACCCCAGCAAGGCCATTCGGATGGTCATTCCTTTTACGCCTGGAGGCTCGGCTGATATCTTGGGGCGTGCCATGGGGCACGAACTGACGCAGGCCTGGGGACAGTCGGTGGTTCCAGAAAACGTAGCAGGTGCTGGTGGCAGCATTGGCGCAGACCGCGTCGCCAAAGCGCCCAGCGATGGCTATACCTTGCTGATGGGGCACGTGGGTACGCTGGCAATCACGCCTACGCTGTATCCCAAGTTGCCCTACGACCCTATCAAGAGCTTTACCCCCATCGCGTGGGTCGCTCGTGTGCCCAATGTGCTGGTGGTGCACCCTTCGCTGCCTGTGACCGATCTGAAATCTTTCATCGCCTACGCCAAGGCCAATCCTGGGGTCATCAACTACAGCTCGGGTGGCAATGGCAGTGCAGCGCACATGACCATGTCATACCTGTCTCAGCAAGCGGGCTTGCAAATGCAGCATGTGCCTTACAAAGGCACCGCGCCAGCGGTCAATGATTTGGTGGCGGGGCAGGTGCAAGCCTTGTTTACCGGGATTCCTGCCGTGCTGGCGCAGATCAAAGCAGGCCAGATCAAGGCCATCGCGGTGTCTTCACCCCAGCGCAATGCCATCTTGCCTGATGTGCCAACCGTGGCCGAAGCGGCAGTGCCCGGTTTTGAGGCCGATCAGTGGTATGGCATTGTCGGTCCGGCTGGCATGCCCAAGGATGTGGTGCAAAAGATCAATGGCCAGATCAATGCGGCACTGAAGAGCACCGCCATCTTGGAGCGCCTGCAAAGCGAAGGCGCGCAGCCGATGCCAAGCAGTCCTGAGACATTCGGTGATTTGATTCAGAAAGACTTGGCACGTTGGTCCAAAGTCATTAAAGACAGTGGCATGACACTCTAAAGTATCTCAAACATAAAAAAAGAAGCTGCCCGCCTAGAATTGACAAGCTTTTCAGAGAGAAAACCTACTGAAAATGGCTTGTAACTTAGGCGAGCAGCTTCTTTTTTGTATTGCGGCAACCGCCGCAGCTGATCGAAGCTGCCTTATTGGGCCAAGGCAGCTTTGACAGCGGCAGACACCAAACCCATATCGGCCTTGCCTGCCAACTGGGTTTTGACCTTGCCCATCACCTTGCCCATATCGCCAGGGCCGGATGCGCCCAGTTCGGCCACGATGGCTTGCACGGCAGCGGTGATTTCTGCTTCGGACATGCGCTCGGGCAAATAGACCTTGAGCACTTCCATCTCAGCCTTTTCCACATCGGCCAAATCGGCGCGGTTGGCGGCTTCGTAGGCGGTGATGGAGTCTTTGCGTTGTTTGATCAGCTTGTCAACGATGGCGATGATGGCTGCATCGTCCAGCTCTACGCGCTCGTCAACTTCTTTTTGCTTCATCGCTGCTTGCAGCAAGCGGATGGTGCCCAAGCGAGCGCTGTCCTTGGCACGCATGGCGGTCTTCATATCTTCGGTAATCTGGGCTTTCAAGCTCATAGCTCTCTCCTTGGGATGAGCCGCTGCACCACGCGGCAGCGGCTTGAGAGGTCACTGCCCACGAGGGTAGTGGCCAGAAAACAAAAAACCCGCGCCTGGCGTCCCGAGCGCGGGTTTGCGGCGTTTGACGGCCGGCTAGTTCCTAATCAACGATTAGTACAGCTTCTTAGGCAGCTGCATGCTACGTACGCGCTTGTAGTGGCGCTTCACAGCAGCAGCCTTCTTACGCTTGCGCTCAGCTGTAGGCTTTTCGTAAAACTCACGAGCGCGCAGGTCTGTCAGCAGGCCCAGCTTTTCGATCGTGCGCTTGAAGCGGCGCAGGGCAACTTCATAGGGTTCGTTTTCTTTGACGCGGATGGTAGTCATTCAATTTCCAGATATCTGTGCCGACAGCGGGTTCTCGGGAAGATCGGGCCTGAGAGCCATGAACAGCGGTTGTGCCCCGTCTCTATTTAACTAGTATGGCCGACGGGGTATTGCCAGCAAAGTCGAGTATTATAACGATTTTCTGAGGCCTTGGGTGCAAGCCATGGACGAAGCTGCCGCACGGCAATGTCAGACATGGGCGGACGCCGTAAGGCCTTGGCGCGCGGCAAGCGCTTGGGCGCAGGCCATGGCGCTGGCCCAGGCCCACTGAAAGTTGTAGCCGCCAAGCCATCCGGTGATGTCGACCACTTCGCCAATGCAGTACAGGCCCGGTTGGGTTTTGCATTCCATGGTTTGCTGTGACAAGGCCTTGGTGTCGATGCCGCCCAGCGTGACCTCGGCCTTTTTATAGCCTTCAGATCCATTGGGCGTGATCTCCCAGCGTGCGAGTTGCGCGGCCAGCTTGAGCAAAGCTTTGTCACTGCACTCGTTGATGGGGCGCTGCAGCTCAGGGTGCTGGGCAATCCAAGCATCGGCCAGCCGTGCAGGCAAATGGGCGGCCAATTCATTGACCACCAGTTTGCGCGATTGGCTCTTGGCTTGTAGCAGCAACTCGGCAATATCAACGCCAGGCAACAAATCAATACACAAAGGCGTGCCAGGCTTCCAATAACTGGAGATTTGCAGCACGGCAGGCCCTGAAAGGCCACGGTGCGTGAACAGCAAATCCTCCAAGAAAGCCATGCGCTCTTTCTTGCTCCCAGTGCTGATTTCAACGGACAAAGCCAAACCAGCCAGTTGGGCGTAGGGCTGCCATTGCGTCGCATCAAACGTCAAGGGCACCAAGCCTGGGCGCTGCTCTACCAGAGGCAAACCCAGTTGTTTGGCCAAGCGGTATCCAAAATCGGTGGCGCCAATTTTGGGAATCGACAGCCCGCCGGTGGCCAGCACCAGCTGCGGAGCATGGACCACGCCACGCTCAGTGTGAATGGCGTAATGCACCGCTTGCGCATCGGCCGATGCATGCTGCTCCACTTTCTTGACCGCACAGGGTTGCCAGCGCTCGACACGGCCCACTTCACACTCCGCCAGCAACATGCGAATGATGTCTTCCGCAGACGTCTGTGTGAACAGCTGGCCCTTGTGCTTTTCTTCGTACGGAATGCCGTGTTTTTCCACCAGGCCAATGAAGTCTGACGGCGTATAGCGCGACAACGCCGAGCGGCTGAACTGCGGGTTTTGGCCGACGTAGTACTTGTGCGGCGCACGCACATCCAGATCGCGGTTGGTGAAGTTGCAGCGGCCACCGCCCGAGATGCGAATTTTTTCTGCCACCTTGGCGGCATGGTCGATCAACAACACCTTGCAGCCCAGTTGCCCCGCTTGGGCCGCACAAAACAGACCTGCAGCCCCGGCGCCAATCACCACGACATCAAAATTCAAGGCAGCAGTGGGCGGGCAAGCAGCAGGCATAAGCGGTATCGTCAAACAGTGGCAAGGGAGAGGAAAAGGCAGATTTCGCACGTTCAGGCGCAAAGTCTGGGGCGGTCAGCAGGGCGCCAGTGTAGCCAAGGGCACAAATCCTGCGGGTTGCTAGGTTGCCTGGGTCTGCCGCTACAGTGGTGCTATCAATTTCCTACAATTGACTTATGAATTTGCCTTCCCACCAACTCAGCATGACGGTGCTGATGACCCCTGACATGGCCAATTTTTCGGGCAATGTACACGGGGGAGCCATTCTCAAGAAACTCGATGAGGTGGCATACGCCTGCGCCAGCCGCTATGCGGGGCGCTATTGCGTGACCTTGAGTGTGGACCAAGTGATGTTCTTGCAGCCCATTCATGTGGGTGAGCTGGTGACTTTCTTGGCCAGTGTGAATTACACCGGCACCTCGTCTATGGAAATTGGGATCAAGGTGATTGCGGAAGACATTCGTGGTCAAGTCGTGCGCCATGTGAACAGCTGCTTTTTCACCATGGTGGCGGTGGACGATCACCGCAAGCCCGTGTCGGTGCCGCGTCTGGAGCCGCAGACCGAAGAAGAAAAGAACCGCTGGCATGCGGCCTTGATTCGCAAGGACATGCGCAAAGAAGTCGCGCAGCGCTTTGCACAAACACGCAGCGCCGACGCAGCGTCCTGATGGCGTGCTGCGCCTTCTCCACCAGCGCCTGCGGGCGCTTTTTTATGCTTGATGGGCCACGGGCTGGGGCGATTGCTGCGCCCAAGCCGCGACACCTTGCACCACATCACCAATGACCAGCACGCTGGGGCTGGCCAAGGCCTCTGCCTGCAACGTAGTGGCCAGCGCTGCCAAGTGCGTGATGGCATGGCGTTGTTGGGGCAAGCTGGCGTTTTGAATGATGGCTGCGGGTGTGCTGGCAGGCAAACCACCCGCTTGTAATTCTTGGGAGATGTGCTCAGCACAGCTCACGCCCATGTAAATTACCAGCGTAAGTTTGGCCGTGTGTGCTGTGGCTGCCAATGTGCGCCAGTCGGTGCCTGCATCGCCAGGCTTGGCGTGCCCGGTGATGAACACTACCCCATGGGCATGTGCGCGGTGCGTCAGCGGTGCCCCTAAGCTGGTGAGCCCTGCCAATCCTGCTGTGATGCCATTGACCACGTGCACTTCGATGCCGACTTGGCGCAGGTGTTCCACTTCTTCGCCACCACGGCCAAAGATAAAGGGGTCACCGCCTTTGAGGCGCACCACGTGCTCGCCCTTGCGCACCTCGGCTTCCATGAGTTTTTCAATAAAAGCTTGTGGTGTGCTTTTGCAGCCGCCGCGCTTGCCCACATAGACAATGCGCGCCGCAGGCGAGGCGAAGTCCACGATGTCTTGAGACACCAAGTCGTCCACTAATAAGACTGTGGCACGCTGGATGGCTTTTAAGGCTTTGAGGGTCAGCAACTCCGGATCTCCGGGGCCAGCCCCAACCAGCGTGCAGCTTCCCAAGGTAGTAAAAGGCGTTGTCATACAGAAACTCCTAACGCGGCGAGCTGGCGGTGCAGCTGCACAATGGCTTGCACCTGGGTGGCGATGGAAGCTGGGACAGGAAGCTCGCCTTGCAGCACGGATTGCGTCCATTGAGCGGTAGCAGCCACATCCTGACCTGCCGGAAGTTCTGGTGGCACATCGATGCTGCCCGTTTGTGGCTCAGAGGTAAAAACACTGCGGCCATTCACAATGCCTTGCATGGCCGGCAGACGACGAGGATCGGCGACAGGTTCGCCTTCCATACCGCGTAGCAACAGGGCATGGCTTTCAGCTTGCGTATGCGTGGCAGCCATGCTGAGCTTGTACTCCGGGTGGGTATAGCAGCCGATTACTAGGCTGGTGCTGCCACCAGCAGCCAAAGGATTAAACAGTTTGACCAAGCTATGTGCAGGGTTGCGCAAACCAATGGTGGCGCGCGCATCCAGCAGATCAGCCAGACCTGCGTGTAGCTGGCGCGTCGACAGGTGCACCAGTTGACCGGGCTGTGGTGTGCTTAAAACTTCAGAAGCACTATGGCCCAGTGTTTGTAGCACCTGGGCTGCCGTGACCCGTGTGGTTTCTGTGGTACTGCCGTGCAGCAATACGGGTAAGCCTTCACGCACCAGCAATAAGGCTAGCAAAGGGGTCAGCACTGGCAGCCGCCGTGCTCCGTTATAGCTGGGCAACACTACCACGGGCGAGGAAGCGGTTTCGGTCCCAGGCATGCGCGCTTGCACTGCGTCGATAAAGCCCACCATCTCATCCGGCGTTTCACCTTTGATACGCATGGCCACGCAAAAGGCGCCCACTTGCAACGGATGGGCTTGCCCATCCAAGAGCCAGCCCATCAGTTCGTTGGCTTGGGCACGCGAGAGCGGACGCGCGCCGTCTTTGCCGCGTCCGATTTCCTTGAGGTATTGCTGCATGCCCATGGATACGTCTGAATTTTTAAAAAGATTGGGCTTATTTTGAATGCTTTGTTATATCAATTGGTTATATGGAAATCTGAGGCTATGTCCAGTGCGCGTGAGATTCCGATGCTGATGTCAGGCAGTGGCGCAAACAATGTCAAAACATGTCGTGGCTTGCATGCCAGCTTGGCAGGCGGCGGCATACTTGGGGCGCAAGTATTTTCAATAGCAAACAGTGCTGCTTGGATGCAGTCCTGAGGAAGGAAGTCGTATGAACCAGCAACAGTCCATGGTGCAAGAGTTGCTCCAACAATTGCAAGGCGCGCCCATGCAGCAAATGGCGCAGCAACTGGGGGCTAACAGCCAACAGATCCAGTCGGCTGTCGGCGCTGCTTTGCCGCTGTTGCTTGGAGCCTTGGGGAACAATGCTGCCAAGCCCCAAGGCGCGGCGGATTTATTCAACGCGCTGCAGCGCGACCATGTTCAGGCTTTACCTCAAGGCTTAGGTGGTTTGGGTGGGTTGCTAGGTTCTATCTTGGGCGGTGGAGCAGGTACCACTCATGCGAGTGCAGGTAGCACTTCTCCGCAGGGTGACGGCGCAGCCATCTTGGGGCATATTTTTGGCAATAACCGCCAAAAAGCAGAAACCGGATTGGGCCAAGCAACCGGTCTTGGCAACAACGCTGGTCAATTGCTGGCCATGCTGGCACCTGTCGTGATGGCCTTCTTGGCCAATCGGGTCAAAGCCGGGCAAATGGACGCCAGCACTTTGGGGCGCACCTTGGATCAAGAACGTGCACAGGTGCAGCAGCAAGGTGGTCTGGGCGGCGGTTTGCTGGGCAGCCTGCTGGACCAAAATGGTGATGGCAAGCTTGATGTCGGTGATTTGTTTAAGCTTGGCAGCAGCTTTTTAGGCGGCCGTCGTTAAGCCCCTTGCTCTGACAAGATCACCAAGCACCTGCGGGTGCTTTTTTCTTGCAGACAGCACAAGGCCATTGCATCTGCAGCAGGCTCATGGGCCTGTGCAGCTCTACACTTGCAGGCTATGAGTCAGCTGATCTTGGGTATTGAATCTTCGTGTGATGAAACGGGTGTTGCTTTGGTGCGCATGCCTGATGACGGCAGTGTGCCCAGTTTGTTGGCGCATGCTTTGCACAGCCAAATCGACATGCACCGTGCCTATGGCGGCGTGGTGCCTGAATTGGCCAGCCGTGACCATATTCGGCGTGCCCTGCCGCTGACCCAGCAGGTCATACAAGACGCGGGGTGTGGTTTGCAAGACATCGATGTGATTGCCTTTACGCGTGGACCTGGCCTGGCCGGGGCTTTGCTGGTTGGGGCAGGCGTCGCTTGTGCTTTGGGTGCAGCACTGGACAAACCAGTGCTGGGCGTGCACCACTTAGAAGGGCACTTGCTTTCACCCTTTCTCAGCCAGGACCCACCAGAATTTCCTTTTATTGCCCTGTTGGTGTCTGGCGGGCATACGCAGCTCATGCGTGTCGATGGTGTGGGGCGTTACGAGATTTTGGGCGAAACCATTGACGATGCTGCCGGCGAAGCATTCGATAAATCGGCCAAGGTGATGGGACTGCCATACCCGGGTGGTCCAGTCCTGTCCAAGCTGGCAGAAAGTGGCGATCCGCAAGCGTTCAAGCTGCCACGTCCTCTGCTGCACAGCGGCGACTTGGATTTCTCATTCGCAGGACTCAAGACGGCGGTGCTGACACAGGTTAAAAAATTGGGAGATTCGCTGGAAGAGCGCAAAGCGGATTTGGCTGCCAGTGCGCAAGCAGCCATTGTGGAAGTGTTGGTGAAGAAAACCCTCAATGCCCTCAAGCAAACGGGTATGAATCGGGTGGTGGTGGCCGGTGGCGTGGGCGCCAACAAGCAACTGCGCGAGCAGCTCAATCGTGAGTGTGCCAAGCGCAAAATACGCGTGCATTACCCTGAGCTGCATTTGTGTACCGACAATGGCGCCATGATTGCGATGGCAGCGGCCATGCGCATCCAGTCTGGACAGCAGTCGCCAGATAAGGTGTATGCATTTGATGTGAAACCGCGCTGGCCATTGGATGCCATTGTTGAGGCGGTTTAACCATCTTTGATCATTCATGAAAGCCCTTTGGACAACAGTCCAAAGGGCTTTTTTCGTGCGCCGCCGCTTGGCTGACCTGGGGGCTTTACCAAAGCTTCACATGCCTTTTGCTGTGGCCCTACACAGGCTCTGCACAATCGCGGGTAGAAACAAGTCTTATTGCTTAACCTTTTGCCAGCATGCACAAGAACCACAACAATGATTTGAAGGCTACAACACGGCCACGCACCTTGGCACTGCCTGTGGCGTTGGCCTGCGCCCTTTTGGCCGCAGGATGCAGTCATACCTCCCAGTTTGCCGGTCAAAGCGAAGCGCTGAATGTTCCGGGCCAGTGGGTCAACACAGGCGCTGCACCACAGCAGCAAAGCCCCCAAGATTTAAGTCGGTGGTGGCAGTTTTTTGGCGATGCCCAGATGACGGATTTGATTGAGCAAGCCTTGCTGACAAATCCTTCTGTGCAATCGGCACAAGCATCTTTGCGCCAAGCGCGTGCGCAGCTGGATGGGCAAGAAGCTGCTCGCATGCCCAATGCCAGTGCAGGAGCGGATCGAGGCCGTAGCTGGGAAGATGGTGATAACGGACGCAATAGCTACGCTGCACGTGTTAGTGCAAGTTGGGAGCCTGATCTCTGGGGCCGGCAAGCTAATGCAGTGAAGGCAGGCGAGGCCAATGTGCAAGCGGCTGTCGCTACGTTAGAGGGCACGCATGTTTCGCTGGCTGCAGAGGTCGCGCTGAACTATATCGAGTTGCGCAGCCTGCAAAACCGTTTGCATATCGCCCAAGACAACTTGGCGATCCAGCGTGAGAACCAGCAGATCACGGAGTGGCGTGTGCAGGCTGGACTGGCCACATCGCTTGATGCTGAGCAAGCACGTTCATCAACTGCCCAGACAGCGGCGCAAATTCCTGCCTTGGAAGCTTCCATGGCCAAGACACGCCATGCGTTATCCATTCTGACAGGGCAGGCGCCGGCTGCATTGGATGCCGCTTTGGTGCCTGCAAAGGCATTGCCTACAGCACCTGACAATCTGGCCATGACTTTGCCTGCCGATACTTTGCGACAACGCCCGGATGTGCGGGCGCAAGAGCAACGTGTGGTGGCAGCACTGGCCAATTTGTCGTCGCAAGAGCGGGCCAACTTTCCGTCGCTGCGACTGAGCGGTTCCTTGGGTGTCAGCGCATTGACCTTGGGTGCCCTGAGCGGCGCCACAGTTGCCCAAAGCATTGCTGCAGCCTTGTCAGCCCCGCTGTTTGATGCGGGGGCTAATCGTGCCCAGATTCGCGTGCAACAGGCTGCTGTAGAGCAGGCACGCATCAATTACCGCTCAACCGTGTTGTCTGCCCTGCAGGAAGTGGAAGATGCACTGGTGCAATTACAAGCAGATAAAGAGCGTTTGGTGCAATTGCAGATTGCCCAAGAGGCGGCGCGTAATGCCCAGCTGCTGGCTAACCAGCGCTACAGCAGCGGATTGGTGGACTTCCAGACGGTGCTTGACACCCAGCGCACCTTGCTGTCTTCGCAAGATAGCGTGGCAACAGTGCAGGCCGCCATCAGCACCGACTATGTTCGCCTGTACAAGGCGCTGGGCGGCGGCTGGCAGCCCCTCAATCTGGATGGTCGGCCCGTGGCCGTGAACACCTCCAACGAATAAGAAAAGATCGGAACATCGCATGTCAAAGAAAAACACCACAAGCAGCCCCAAAGAAGTACAAGATTTGCTCGGTGACGGCTTGGCCCGTCGCTGGTGGCAAAACCCCACCATCTGGATCGGTGCTTTGGCGGTAGCTGGTGCTGTAGGCGGGTATCTGTACTGGCAAAACCAAAAGGCTGCCTCTGCCAAACCGGTTTATGTCACCGAAGAAGTCAAACGCGGCAACTTGTCGTTAACGGTATCGGCCAACGGCACATTGCAACCAACGCGCACGGTGAATGTGGGCTCCGAGCTGTCTGGCACGGTGCGCCGCGTGGCGGTGGATGTGAACGATACAGTCACCAAGGGTCAAGTGCTGGTCGAGCTGGATACTGACAAGCTGCAAGCGCAGCTCAATCGTTCCAAGGCTTCCGTGCAATCAGCCCAGGCGCGATTGCGTCAAACACAGGCATCGCTCAAAGAATCCCGTTCCAGCTTTGCTCGCTTGGAAGAAGTGCACCGGTTGTCTGGAGGCAAAGTGCCTTCTGCAGCAGAAATGGATGCTGGCCGTGCCAGCGTCGAGCGCGCAACTGCGGAAGAGGCTGCGGCCTTGGCATCGGTAGAAGATGCACGCGCGGCCTTGAAGACCGATGAGACCAATCTGTCTAAGGCCGCGATCAAGTCGCCCATTGATGGCGTGATCCTTACACGCACGGTGGATCCAGGTAATGCAGTGGCGGCGTCATTGCAGGCCGTCACACTGTTCACAGTGGCTGAAGACCTCAAACAGTTGCGTCTGGAGGTCTCCGTGGATGAGGCCGATATCGGCCAGGTGCAAGAAGGCCAACGCGCCAGCTTTACGGTCAGCGCTCATCCTTCACGCACCTATCCTGCCAAGGTCACGCGCGTGGACTATGGTTCCACCAAGACAGACAACGTGGTGACTTATCTGGCGCGTTTGGAAGTGCGCAATGAAGATTTGTCGCTGCGCCCCGGCATGACTGCATCGGCCACCATCCGTTCTAACGAGCGCCAGAATGTCATGCTGGTGCCCAATGCCGCTTTGCGTTTCACGCCCGTCGGCATGCAGGCCCCCGCAGCGCCAGGCGCTCAGCGCGCTCCTGGCGCTGCCGGTGCCGGTGGAGATCGCGGCCCACGTCCGCAAGGCGCTGGCAGCCCTCCTGCAGCGCAAGGCGGCATCATGGGCCAGCTCATGCCTCAACGCATGCGCAGCAGCCGTGGGGCAGGTGGCAGTGAAGCTTTGGGTGCAGGCCAGACGCGCTATGTCTGGGTCATGGAAAACGATGCGCCCGTGGCCGTACAGGTCACCACCGGCATCAGCGATGGACGCATGACCGAAGTCGAAAGCGACAAGCTCACCGAAGGCAGCAAAGTCATTACCGACCAGCGCAGCGGAGCCGCACGATGAGTGAAGTTCCCTCGCAAAGTGGCAGCACCGAGCCACTGATCCGGCTGCGCAACATCGTCAAGGTTTATGGTGAGGGCGGCTTGGCTTTCAAGGCGCTGAAAGGCTTTGATTTGGATATCGAGCAAGGCGACTTTGTCGCCATCATGGGACCCAGTGGTTCCGGTAAATCCACAGCCATGAACACGCTGGGTTGCCTGGATCGACCCACTTCGGGCGAATATCTGTTCAAAGGTGTGCACGTGGAAGGATTGGACCGCGACGAGCGTGCGCGCTTGCGGCGTCTTTACTTTGGCTTTGTGTTCCAGGGCTTTCACTTGCTGCCACGGACAACGGCCCAAGAGAACGTGGAACTGCCACTGCTTTACCGCGGTGAGAGCGCGCAAGAACGCAAGGAAGCCGCAGCCAAAGCACTGGAGGCAGTGGGCCTCAAGGGCTGGGAACACCATACCCCTGCAGAACTCTCAGGCGGTCAGCAACAGCGCGTGGCAATTGCCCGTGCGATTGTGAGCAACCCTGTGGTGCTGCTGGCCGATGAGCCAACCGGTAACTTGGATACCCAGCGCAGTGAAGAAATCATGGAGCTTTTATGGAAGCTCAACTACGAGCAGGGCATCACCGTGCTCATGGTCACGCACGAGCCGGAAATGGCAGCTTATGCACGGCGCTTGGTACGTTTTAAAGATGGATTGCTGGATTCAGATACGCGCAATGAGCCACTGGTGCTGAAAAGACAAGCTGAGCAATCACAAGCTGCGGCGCCAGCAGCAGGTACACCAGGGGAGGGCGCCTGATGTTTTTCAACACCATCTGGCTGGCGTTGCGTTCAATCCGACGCAATATGCTGCGCTCGTTCTTGACCATTTTGGGCATTGTGATTGGCGTGAGTGCCGTGATCACCATGGTCACGCTGGGCAATGGCGCCACGCTGGCTGTGCAGTCCCAAATTCAGGGCCTGGGCACCAACTTGCTGCAAATTCGTGCGGGCATGCGCATGGGGCCGGGCGCTGCACCCGCGCCTGCTTTTAAGGACACCGACGCCGATGCGATTGCTGCGCAGATCGGTGGCGTAGCTGCTGTTGCGGCAGAGGCGCGTGCCAGTACCACACTGGTAGCAGAAGGGCGCAACTGGTCATCGAGCGTCATTGGCAGTACCAATGATTGGCTACGCACAGGCAACTGGAAGCTGGCGCAAGGGCGTGAGTTTTCGGAGGAAGAGCTGCGCGCAGGCGCTTCGGTGTGTATTGTCGGCGCCACCTTGCGTCGTGAACTGTACGGCAATGCAGAAGATATTTTGGGGCGCGAGCTGCGCGTCAAAGCCTTCTCTTGCAACATCATCGGCGTGCTTGAATCCAAGGGCCAAGGTGCCTTCGGTAACGATCAGGACGATATGGTGCTGATACCGCTCAAAACCCTGCAGCGGCGCGTGACAGGGAATACGCGTGTCAATACGCTGCTGGTGTCCATGGCCGATGACAGCGATCCTGAACGCGTGAAGTCCAGCTTGCGTGATTTACTGCGTGAGCTGCGCCGATTGGCGCCGAGCGATGAAGACAACTTCAACGTGCTGGACACCAAACAGCTGGCAGACACCATGGCTGGCACCACCAAAGTGATGACGACGTTGCTGGGTGCGGTGGCAGCCGTGAGTTTGCTGGTGGGCGGTATTGGCATCATGAACATCATGCTGGTCAGCGTGACCGAGCGCACACGAGAAATTGGTCTGCGGCTGGCCATTGGTGCGCTGGAGCGCGAGGTGCTGCTGCAGTTCTTGATTGAGGCTGTGGTGCTGGCTGCTTTAGGTGGGCTGATTGGTATTGGCATTGCTGCTGTAGCCTCGGTAGTGCTGGCGCAGGTGATGCAAGTGCCTTTTGTGTTCAACCCCACGGTGAACATTTTGTCTTTCGTGTTTTCAGCGGCCATCGGTGTGGTGTTTGGTTATTTCCCAGCACGCCGTGCTGCGCAGTTGGACCCCATCGAAGCACTGCGCCACGAATAAAAGTTGCGCACATCAAAAAGCCGGAGGCTCTTGCGAGTGCTCCGGCTTTTTTTTCGTCCATGTGATGGGTCAAGATTTAGGTGGCAATCTTGTTGCGCACCACAAATCCATACAGCAATCCAACAACCGCAGCGGTGGCTGACGCGCCCAAAATGCCAAGCTTGGCTGCACCCAGCAAAGCGGCATCTGTGAAGGCCAAGCCGCCCACAAAAATCGCCATCGTAAAGCCGATACCTGCCAGCAGTCCTACCAATAACACGCCATGCCAGTTCACGCCCTGGGGCAGCTGGCACAGACCGCTCTTCACAGCCAAAAACGTTGCCAGAAACACGCCAATCGGCTTGCCGAGCACCAAGGCAACCAACACGCCCAGCGCCACAGTTTGCGGGCCGCTGGCCGATAGGTCGATTCCACCAAACTGCACGCCCGCATTGGCCAGTGCAAAGATAGGCATCACGCCAAACGCGACCCAGGGGTGCAGCAGCAAGGGCAGGCGAAACACGGGGGGCAGCAAATCACGTTGGGCTGCGCTGGCAATGCGCAATTCGTGGTGCAACTCGTCGGCAGTAAAAGTACCTGCACGGGCTTGGGCCTGGATGCGGCTCAAAGCGGCCTGGGCTTGTTCCAGGTGGTGGCGAGGCGCGGGGCGCATGGCCACGGGCGTCATCAATCCCAGCACAACGCCAGCCAGCGTGGGGTGTGCGCCAGTTTTGAGTAAGCCCAGCCATAAAATGGCACCAGGCACTGCATAGGCCCAGGCTGAAGCGATGCCCATACGGTTGAATGCCAGCACGCCAAGCAAGCCAATCAAGGCAATCGCGAAACCGCTGTAATCCAGACCGCCGGAATAAAAGAACGCGATGATGAGTACAGCCACGATGTCATCAATGATGGCCAGTGCCAGCAGAAAAATGCGCAGCGGCCCAGGAATCGATTTGCCCAGCAATGCCAGCACACCCACGGCAAATGCAATATCTGTGGCCGTGGGAATGGCCCAGCCGTTGAGCAAGGTCCGGTCGCTGCCTGCAAACGCGATGTAAATCACCGCAGGCACGATCACGCCACCAATGGCGGCCATCACAGGCAAGCTGGCTTGGCGCAAATCTGCCAAGGCGCCGTTGTACATTTCGCGCCGAATTTCCATCCCGACCACCAAGAAGAAGATGGTCATCAGCACGTCATTGACGAAAAAGTGCAAATCCGTGCTCCAGCTCCAAGGCCCAATGGTCAAGGCCAATGGCGCATGCCAAGTGGCAAAGTAGCTCTCGGCCCACGGCGAGTTGGCCCAGAACAGGGCAATGGCCGCGGCGATCAGCAGCACCACGCCGCTCATGGACTCAATGTGCAACATGCGCCCGAAACCGGCGCTGGCCTTGTCGGTCATGGACTGCAGGGCCGGAATGCGTGTGCTGGGGGACGGAAAGTCCGGATGCACGGCAATGGGGTCGTGAGGGGGCATAAAACTCCTTGTCTGCTTGTGACGAAGGAGGTGCGGGCTGAGCCTCAGCCCAACAAGCGATGCACGCAGCAGCGCTGCAACGTGGGCAGCAGGCGCAAACAGGCGGACGCACTCCTTCGTGCGACGCAGGCGGCCCGACCTGCGCTGTCATTCACCTGCCATCACCACCGCATGTGGTGGGCACCCGGCTGCAGTGTAGCAAGGCGTTGGACGAAGCTGTGGCAATAACCCCGCCAAAGCTGGCTGGGCTTGCGCGAATGATGATTGATAGCTAGTACCCT
>JBJEZV010000088.1:0-1981 GCA_051887595.1 Comamonas sp. | reverse complement strand
GCCACGTCTGGGGATCGCTCAAACACTGGGAAGAGGTACTGGGAGCGCCGCTCATACATTGGGGCCAAGGCAAGAATGCTCGGCTGACACCATTTGCGCAGCGCCTAGTGTGGGCTGAGCACCAAGCGCGGGCACGTATGACGCCGCATGTACAAGCCCTTCGCGCCGAGCTGTCACGCGTTTTTGCCTCGGCCGACGATGCCACGCTGGAAGTGCTGGATTTGTTTGCCAGTCACGACCACGCATTGCCGGAGCTGCAAACTTTGGCAGAAGAGTGTGACGGACTGCATATTGGACTGCGCTTTGCGGGCAGCCAAGAAGCCATTCGTGCACTCAATGAGGGGCGCTGCAAAGTGGCAGGATTTCATGTGCTGGAGGCAGCGCCGACAGATAGCATCATGGCGCGTTCTTTGCGACCCTTGTTGGCGCCCGGTCAGCACAAGCTAATGGGCAGCCACCAGCGGCAGCAAGGCTGGATGTGGCGCCCTGGCACCCTGCGCCCCGATAGCTTTCAGGCGTTGCGCTCAGGCCGCTGGAAGTTTGTGGCACGGCAACCCTCTTCAGGCACACGTTTGCTCACCGACCACTTGCTGCAGCAGTGCGGCATGCAGGCACATGAAGTGCCCGGCTACACCACGTGTATCGAAGACACCCATGTGGCAGTGGCCGCAGCCATTGTCTCAGGCCACGCCGATGTGGGCATTGGAATTGAAGCAGCCGCGGTTGAAGCTGGGCTGGAGTTTTGCCCCATTGCCACAGAAAACTACTATTTGCTGTGTCTGAAAAAAGACTTGGACACGCCTGCGTTGCAAACATTGCGCAACCGCTTGGCGTCTAAAGCTTGGAGCGATGTGCTGCACAAGCTGCCAGGCTACGCCCCTTATTGCCCAGGCCACACTCTTTCTTTGACGCAAGCGCTGGACTGGTGGAAGTACCCACGCGCCAAAAAAACAGCCTGAAGACGGTTCTAAACGCTCCCCACGCTCAAGCTTGGAGCGCGTGCAACTCTTTCAAAGTATTGGCATTGGCAAAGTCGCTGGAATGCTCAAACACCACTTCGACCGTGCGGTGCTGCGCTGTCCAAGCGTCGATTTTGCGACCACCCGAAGACAAAAAAGACATCAGACTGACCATGAGCTCGGTACGCAACAAGCAAAACACCGACTGCCTGCGCAACTGACCATCTTCCATGGTGGCCGCCATCACGATTTCTGCATCATGTGTCTGCGCGGCATGTACCAGTTGATCCACCAGATCCAACGGGAAATTCGGGCTGTCACAGGGCACAGACACCAGCCAATCGGTGGTTGCACGCTCAATGCCTGCCAACACACCGGCCAGCGGGCCAGCAAAACCCTCTACAGAATCGCTCCACACTGGAACACCCATGGATTCATAAGCCGCCAGGTTCCGGTTGGCGCTGATCATGCACATGCCCACCTGAGGCTGCAGTCGCAATAGTGCATGCAAGGCCAAAGGCATTCCACCATAGCTTTGCAAGCCTTTATCAGCACCCGCCATGCGGGTTCCGCGCCCACCGGCCAGTACCAAGCCGGTGATGTTGTCGCGCTCAATGGAAGTCATGTTTAGCCTCTCGCGTTCTATGTCAGGAAGTTTCCAACAAGTCGAAACCCTGTGTTTCCACTTGGATGAATGCCTGGGTCATACCCGCCACTGCACGCCACAAAACCGCTGATGGCTGCGCCTGCACGTCCTGACAAAGATTGTCGACCCATGGCTGCAAATGGGTGCGGAAGAACAAGCGTTGCTGCTCTAAATTGCAAATGGCAACGTCGTCGCCCGCAATCAGATAGCGCATGACTTCCATCAGATAGGCGATGTGGTCTTCAGTTTCAAACCAACCCTCTTCTCGCGTTAAACCCAAAACTTTTAGATCTGAACGCAGCTTGGCCAGCGGTTTTTCATTCAGAAACCCCGCGAGGTAGTACGACGCATACGGAAAAACTTCGGGCTTGCCCAC
>JBJEZV010000087.1:0-16217 GCA_051887595.1 Comamonas sp. | reverse complement strand
CGGCGGTCAATGCTGGAGAAGATCTGCGACAGAAATCGCGTCAATAAAAAGCCCAGGCATGCGCACAGCAGCCCGGGCAGAAGTTTTTGCCACATGACCAGCAGCAAAGTGCCGACCATCAGCAGGTAACTAGCGATCGTCACGCCACGCGAGGGCGTTGAGGGGAGCGGGCTAACGATTGGAAGCTGGTGCGGTTTCCCCATGGGTGACGATCTAAGTGAAGGTTACAGAACTTGGACTGCAGCGCCTTCGCTGCGGGTCGTAATGTTACCGATGGTATAGACCGTTTCACCCAGTTCTTGGAAAGTGGCTACGGTGGCGGCGGCGTCTTCGGCTGCAACCACGACCACCATACCAATGCCGTTGTTGAAGGTGCGGTTCATTTCCACATCATCAATACCAGCGGTCTTTTGCAGCCAAGCGAACAATTCGGTCTGGGGCCAGCTGCCAGCCTTCAGATCTGCGCCTGTGCCTTCGGGCAGCACGCGGGGAATGTTTTCCAGCAAGCCGCCGCCAGTGATGTGGGCCAGTGCCTTGATGGGGTGCTTTTGCAAGGCCGCCAGCACGTTCTTCACGTACAGACGGGTGGGCTCCATGATGGCTTGCTTGAAAGGCTTGCCGTCCAGGGTTTCCGGTGTGGTGCCCAGGCTTTGCGCACGCTCGATGCACTTGCGCACCAGCGAAAAACCGTTGGAGTGCACGCCCGCAGAGGCCAAGCCCAGCACCACGTCGCCAGGCTGCACGTTTTGGCCCGTCAAGATCTTGGACTTTTCCACCGCGCCTACGGCGAAGCCAGCCAGGTCGTATTCGCCATCGGGGTACATGCCGGGCATTTCAGCGGTTTCGCCACCAATCAATGCGCAGCCCGACAACTCACAGCCCTTGGCAATGCCGCCAACCACGGCCGCTGCCGTGTCAACGTCCAGCTTGCCGCAGGCAAAGTAGTCCAGGAAGAACAGGGGTTCTGCGCCCTGCACCAGCACGTCGTTGACGCTCATGGCCACCAGGTCGATGCCCACGGTGTCGTGCATGTTCCACTCGAACGCCAAGCGCAGCTTGGTGCCCACACCGTCGGTGCCGGAGACCAAGACGGGTTCCTTGTAGCGCTTGGGCACTTCAAACAGCGCACCAAAGCCGCCGATGCCGGCCATCACGCCTTCGCGCATGGTTTTCTTGGCCAGGGGCTTAATGCGCTCGACCAGGGCGTCACCTGCGTCAATGTCAACGCCAGCGTCTTTGTAAGAAATGGGGGTGTGGGAAGCAGAGGAGCTCATGGGAAGGGATCTGTGCAGGGTGGGGTGCCCACAAGGGGCAGGGTGGGTCAATTCTAAGGCGAGACACACCGGCTTGGTCCCCATGCCGACCTCTTGTCGCGGGGCATCGCACGATGCGAGCACCCGCTGTGCGCTGCTGTGGCAGGCTTGCGCCTTGGCGCTCGCCTGTGAGAAAGGTGGAAGCAGACTAAAATGCTGCGGTTGCCGTGAATTTGTGCGGCACACGCATGTCCCCTGCCAAGCTTGGGCAGGGAGTTTCGCTCTTTTCCTTCATGCTTACGTTGCTGCTGTTAATGGCATTGTTAATGCACATGCGCTTGCGCTTTCGCAAGCAGGACGTCTGGACCGCATGCCCTCTATGAAGCAACTGGCGCTCGATATCGGCTTGCCCACAGGCCCTTCGCTTTCGCGCTTTTATGCAGGCCGCAATGCGCCAGTCGTCAGCCACTTACAGACCTGGGTCAGTGATGGATTCACTGCCACCCAGCGCGCACCTGTCCCCACTTATCTGTGGGGCGACTCTGGCTCGGGAAAAACGCACTTGCTCAAAGCGGTGCGTGAGATTTTGCTGGAGCAAGGTGCACAAGTCGGTTGGATGGACGCCTCCACAGGCTTTCCGCCCGAGTTTGATGAACGCTGGTCGGCCGTGTTGATGGACGATGTGCAGCTCTACACCCCCATGCAGCAGTCGCGCGCCTTCAATTGGTTTGTGAACGCCATCAATCCGCCCAGCGGCTCGCCCTGCTGGATTTTGTCTGCGGGAGATGCGCCGCCAGCGGCCATGGAAGTGCGTGATGATTTGCGCAGCCGCTTGGGGTGGGGCCATGTGTTTCAGCTGCATGTGCCCAACGAGGCCGAGCGCCGCGAGGTGCTCAAAACGGAAGCTGCAGCCCGGGGTGTGACCCTGAGCGCGGATGTGGTGGATTACATGCTCAAGCGTTTTTCGCGCGACTTGGCCAGCTTGATGCAATTGCTGGACATGCTCGACGAGTTTGCGCTGCGCAACAAGCGGGCCATCACCATTCCGTTGTTGAAAACCATGCTGGAGACCGAATGAGCGTACGCGGTGCGGCGCGCCCATGGGGTCTACGTTATTTCTAGAAAGCGTTCATGTCTTTTGCTTCTGCGTCGCAGCGTCCTCGTCTGGCCTTGTTTGATCTGGACCACACCCTCATTCCCATGGATTCTGACCATGGCTGGGGGGAGTTTTCGATTGCCTTGGGCTGGTGCGATCGCGCAGCTTTTGGTCAGCGCAACGACGAGTTCTTTGCCCACTACCAAGCAGGCACTTTGAACGTGCACGATTATGTGCAGTTCGCCACCGAAGCCATTGTGCAGCGCGGGCGCGAAGCGTCGCTGGCAGCGCATGCGCAGTTCATGGAGCAAGTGATTCGCCCGGCCATCCGTCCTCAGGCTCTGGCACTGGTGCAACAGCACCTGAGTGCCGGGGATACGGTGGTGATCACATCGGCCACCAATGAATTTGTGACCCGCCCGATTGCGGCAGCATTTGGCGTGCAAGAGTTGATTGCCACCGAGCTGGAGCGCGATGCCAGCGGCTGGTTCACGGGCCGCATCCAAGGCCAGCCCAATATGCGCGAAGGCAAAGTTCTGCGCATGGATGCCTGGTTGGCTGCGCGCGGTCTGTCGTGGGAGAGCGTGGAATCCACGTTCTACAGCGACTCCATGAACGATGTGCCTTTGCTCGAACGCGTGAACCATCCAGTGGCCACCAACCCAGAGCCGCGCCTGCGCGCCCTGGCCCAAGAACGGGGCTGGCGCGTGGTGGACCTGTTTACTGAGAACCCATGATTAAAACCATCATCGATAAATTGCTGGGCAAGCAGCCCGCCTCCCGTTCGCGCAAGCCGCGTTTTGGCAAGCGTGAGGAGGTGCCGGCCAGTGTGCACGGCATTGATCCGCAGTTGGTGGACCCGCGTGCCGTCGATGTGGTGCGCACCTTGAAAGATGCAGGCTACGAGGCCTACATCGTCGGCGGCGCTGTGCGCGACCTGCTGCTGGGCTTGCGCCCCAAGGACTTTGACGTGGCTACCGACGCCACGCCCGAGCAGGTCAAGCACCTGTTTCGCCGGGCCTTCATCATTGGCAAGCGTTTTCGCATCGTGCACGTGGTGTATGGCCGCGGTCGCGAGCATGAGGTCATTGAAGTCTCGACCTTCCGCGCTTTTTTGGACAACAGCCAGGCCGAGCAAGTCAGCGGCAATGAGCGCACCAGCAAGGTGGCGCTGGCCCACATGAAGCATGCGGTGGACGCCAGCGGCCGCGTGCTGCGTGACAACGTCTGGGGTCCCCAAGACCAAGACGCCACGCGCCGCGACTTTACGGTCAACGCCATGTACTACGACCCCGAAAGCCAAATCGTGGTCGACTTCCACAAAGGCATTCAGGACGCCCAAAAACGCGTGCTGCGCATGATTGGCGACCCTGCCACGCGCTACCGCGAAGACCCTGTGCGCATCATCCGCGCCGTGCGTTTTGCGGCCAAGCTCAGTCCCTTGGGCTTTAAGCTGGAACCCAAAACCGCCAAGCCTTTGATCGAGTGCGAGCCGCTGCTGCGCGAAGTGCCGCAAAGCCGTTTGTTTGATGAAATGCTCAAGCTGCTGCAAACCGGCCATGCGCTGGCATCGATTGAGCAGCTCAACAAGCTGGGGCTGGCCAAGGGCATTTATCCGCTGCTGGATGTGGTGGTCGAGCGCGCTGAGCACCCCTTTGTCAAAGCTGCGCTGGCCGATACCGATCGCCGCGTGGGCGAAGGCAAGCCCGTGGCGCCGAGCTTTATGTTGGCTTGTGTGCTGTGGCAAGACGTCAAACAAGCGTGGGAGCGCCGATTGGGCAAGGGCTATCACACCTTCCCTGCGCTCAACGAAGCCATTGATGAAGTGTTCGACCAGCGCATTGGCGATGTGTCGGGCCGTGGCCGTCTGGCTGCCGACATGCGCGAGATTTGGGTGATGCAGCCGCGTTTTGACAAGCGCACAGGCTCCACCCCCTTTGGCATGGTCTTGCAGGCGCGTTTCCGCGCGGGCTTTGACTTTTTGCGTTTGCGCGCCGATGTGGGCGAAGTGGCTGAGGACTTGGCTGAATGGTGGCAAGAGTTCCAGGCCGGTGATGATGGCCGCCGCGAAGATCTGGTCGCCCAGGCCCGCGAAGAGCAGCGCCAAAAGCAAAAGGCCGCCCAGCCTGTGGTGCGCCGCGTGCCACGCAAGGCAGAGGCCAGCGGATCGCCCCTGGATGCAGTGGTGGCTGCCGCCGCCGCTGCCGAGTTGCCGGATGCACCAGCCAAAAAGCGTCGCCGTCGCCGTCGCAAACCCAATGGCGCCAGTGCTGCTGGCAATGGCGAGGCAGCTGCGTGACCACCGTGTACATCGGCTTGGGTGCCAACCTGGGCGATCGCGGACAAGCGCTAGAGCAGGCGCTGCAGCGGCTGCATGCCAGTGAAGGTGTGCAGGTGCAGGCCGTGTCCTCGCTCTACAGCAGCGCGCCGGTGGACGCCACTGGGCCGGACTACCTCAACGCTGTCGCCCAGATCGACACTCGCTTAGAGCCGCAGGCTTTTTTGGAGTTGCTGCAAGCGCTGGAGTTGGCCGCTGGCCGCGAGCGGCCGTATCGCAATGCGCCGCGCACGCTGGATCTGGATGTGCTGCTGTGGGGGCAATCACAGTTGAATACGCCTACGCTGACCGTGCCGCACCCGCGCATGTACGAGCGTGCGTTTGTGTTGCGACCTTTGCAAGAGCTGGCGCCTGAATGCGTGAGCGACACACACTTGGCTGCAGTCGCGCACCAGCGGCTCCAAGCCATTGAGCCGCCGACGTGGGTACAGCTTGATCCAAGCGCAACGCGCTGAATCTGGCGTGCTTGCATCTGCTGATGCACCATAAAAAAAGCCATGCACCAGTTGGTCAGGGCTTTTTTAATAGCTGCTTGCCTCGGTGGGTATTAGTTTTTAAAGTGTTTTAACCTTGAAAACCAAGCTGCACGCTGGTAAGTAGCTATTGATTTGATTACGCAATCTCAGCAATCAGTTCAATCTCAACGCAGGCACCCATGGGGATCTGCGTCACACCAAATGCGCTGCGCGCGTGCTTGCCCTTGTCGCCAAAGACTTCAGCCAGCAGCTCCGAGCAGCCATTGGTAACCAAGTGTTGCTCGGTAAATTGTGCCGTGGAGTTCACCAGGCTCATCACCTTCACAATGCGGTGCACGCGGTTGAGATCGCCACCGCAGGCACCATGCAATGTGCCCAGCAAATCGATGGCCACTGCACGCGCAGCAAGTTTGCCTTCTTCGGTGCTGAGGTTGGCGCCCAGTTGGCCGGACCAGACCGCTCCATCCTTGCGCGCAATGTGACCGCTGATAAAAACTAAATTTCCCGATTGCACAAAAGGTACATAAGCTCCACCTGGTATAGCGACTGGAGGCAGTTCAATATTTAGGGCTTGCAGCTTGTCGTAAACGTTCATAGTTATTTCCTTGGATAAGTGAGTCGGTTGCGTCGCAATCTGGGCAGTCGGCCACCGCTAAAAGCCCCGCACTTGCAATGCTTGCAGTATGCCAATACATGCGGGACCTGCCCACCGAGTTTTGCCTACAGCCTCAGGGCCGATGGGGGGCGTCGTCGCGGGTGTGCTGTGCCAATTGCAGCAGCCAGTGTTGTGGCCTGTGTGGGTGTATGCCTGTCTGGCTTTTGCAGGTGTGGCTGGTGGGGCTGCTGCATGCTGGCGTCCGCGCTGGCGATGTTTGCAGCGGCTGCTGCCGTGTGCCATGGCTGCCGTGTTGGCTTTCGCATGGACGGGTGGGCGGGCGGCGATCTTCCAAGCCCAGGCCATGCCCGCGCAGTGGCAAGGCAAAGATGTGCACGTGACGGGGGTGATCGCTTCACTGCCGCAATCGAGCGAACATGGTCTGCGCATGCGTTTTCGCATCGAGCAGGCCCATGCTGCAGCCGCCCCGCATGCGCCTGCGCAACTGCCGCCATTGGTGCAACTGGCTTGGTATGGCGAACCACCGCCCGAGGGGCTGAAAGTAGGGCAGCGCTGGACTTGGACGGTGCGCGTGAAAGCACCTCACGGAGCGCGCAATCCGCACGGCATGGACTGGGAGCTGTGGATGTGGAGCCAGAATATTCAGGCCACAGGTTATGTGCGCATGCACCGATCAGTGTCCAGCTCAGCATTGCTCGATACCACCTGGCACTACCCGATCGCACAGTGGCGTGGGCGCTGGTTGGCAGCGATGCAGGGGGATGCGCAAGACAGCGCGCGGCACCAGGCCTCATGGGGCGTTGTGCAAGCCTTGGTTACAGGCGCGCAGTCGCGCATTGGGCGCGAAGACTGGCAACTGTTTCGTGACACGGGCACGGCGCATCTGGCCAGCATCAGTGGATTGCACATCACGATGTTCGCTTGGCTGGCCATGGCCGTGGTGCGCCGCGCGTGGCGTTGGATGCCGCCATGCTGCCATTGCTGGCCCGCCCCAACTGCTGCCGCTTGGATTGGGTTGGCGCTGGCCACGGTGTATGCCTTGTTCAGTGGCTGGGGCATTCCTGCGCAGCGCACCATCGGCATGCTGGCACTGGTGGTGGTGCTGCAGTCATGGGCGCGGCGCTGGCCTTGGCCTTATGTGTGGATGGTGGTGTTGACGGCGGTGGTCATCGCCGATCCATGGGCTATTTTGCAGCCAGGCTTTTGGCTCAGCTTTGTGGCGGTGGGCGTGTTGTTTGCGTCCCAGCCTCACTCGCTCTTCTTGCGCTCAACGCATGCCCGGGGGTATGTGCACAAAACTTTGCGCGAGCAGTGGGTCATCACCGTGGCCCTGGCACCGCTGAGCCTTATGTTCTTCGGACAAATCTCTGTGGTCGGTATGTTGGCCAATCTGGTGGCGATTCCGTGGATGACGCTGGTGGTCACGCCATTGGCCATGCTGGGTGTGCTGTGGCCAATGTTGTGGGAGGCAGCCGCGTGGACGGTGACAGGCTTGATCGTGGTGTTGCAGCATCTGGCAGCCTGGCCGATGGCAGTGATGTACTTTGCACAGCCTCCATGGTGGGTGGCGCTGGTGGGATTGTGTGCCGGGCTGTGGTGGGTCTTGCCTTTGCCTTGGCGATGGAGGTGGCCTGCCTTGCCTGCGCTGCTGCCATTGCTTGCCTGGCAGCCCGCCGTGCCGCCGCTGGGACACTTTGAGCTGATGGCACTCGACGTGGGGCAGGGCAGCGCTGTGTTGCTGCGCACGCAGCAACACAGTCTGTTGTTTGATGCAGGCCCCCAATGGTCGGCGAACAGTGATGCAGGCGAGCGCATTGTGGTGCCGACATTGAGGGCACTGGGCGTGGACCTGAGTGCCATGATGATCAGCCACGCGGACCGCGACCATGCGGGCGGTGCGCAGGCGGTTGCCCATGCAGTTCCGCGTGTTCAGCGTTGGGGCACTGGTGGGCAAGCTTGTCGGGCAGGTGATAGTTGGGTGTGGGATGGTGTGCGCTTTGATGTTGTGCATCCGCTGTCCACCCATGATGCGCGACCTAAAAATCACAATGCCAGCAGCTGTGTCTTGCGGGTGCAAAGCCAAAGCGGCATGGCCGCCTTGCTGCCAGGCGACATTGAAGCTGCGCAAGAGCAAGCCTTGCTCGCAGCTGGAGCGGAGTTGCACGCGCAGCTGGTGTTGATGCCCCACCACGGCAGCCAAACGTCTTCCACCTGGGCGTGGTTGCAGGCCGTTGCACCCCAGATCGCCATTGCACAGGCAGGCTTTTTGCACCGGTTTGGCCACCCGCATCCGCAGGTGCTGCAGCGCTACGCCCAACTGGGCGTGCAAACATTCGTCACTGCCACATGTGGTGCTGCAACGTGGCAGTCATGGCATCCCGCACACGTGAAGTGCGAACGCGCAACTCCGCGTAAGTATTGGCAGCAGCTTCCATCTGCTTGAGTACGGGCTCGCTACACTGCGCAGGCAACCCAACAACAGCTATTGCAAGCACAGCAAAACAGGCAACAGGCCTGATTCTTGCTGTGCGTGGGTAAATCATCCGCAGGAGGCATGCACGATGCAGAAGTTCGACGAGATGTACACCACATTGCCCATCGAAGGCAGTGAGGTACGTTCGCATTACAAGCCCTATGCACAGTGGCTGGCGCGCCAGACGCAAAGCACCATGCGCGCGCGGCAGGCTGAAGCCGAAATGATTTTTCGGCGAGTCGGCATTACTTTTGCGGTGTACGGGGAAAAAGATGAAAGCGGCGCAGGCACGGAGCGCCTGATTCCTTTTGATTTGATTCCGCGTGTCATTCCAGCCGGTGAGTGGCAGCACATGCAAGCTGGGCTGGTGCAACGCGTCACAGCGCTCAATCGATTCATTGCGGATGTCTACCACGACCAAGACATTCTCAAGGCAGGCATAGTGCCCAGAGATTTGATCGATGGCAACGCACAATTTCGGGCGCAGATGCAAGGCGTGCAAGTGCCCGGTGGGGTGTATGCGCACATTGCCGGCATCGACATCGTGCGCGCCGCTAATGCGCAAGGCCAGGGCGAGTACTACGTGCTGGAAGACAATCTGCGTGTGCCCTCAGGCGTGTCTTACATGTTGGAAAACCGCAAGATGATGATGCGGCTGTTTCCTGAATTGTTCAGCACGCACCCTGTGGAGCCGGTAGCGCACTATCCCGATTTGTTGCTCGATACCTTGCGGGCCAGTGCGCCCGCGAATGCAGCAGCCTCTTCAGCCACAGTGGTGGTGCTGACGCCAGGCATGTACAACAGTGCGTATTTCGAGCATGCGTTTTTGGCCCAGCAAATGGGAGTGGAGCTGGTCGAAGGCCAAGACTTGGTGGTGCGCGACCAAGTGGTCTATATGCGCACCACGCGTGGTCTGCAGCGCGTTGATGTGATTTATCGCCGCGTGGACGATGATTTTTTGGACCCCCAGGTGTTTCGCAGCGATTCGTCGTTGGGATGTTATGGGCTGATGGATGCTTACCGGGCCGGGAATGTGAGCATCTGCAATGCAGTGGGTACGGGGATTGCCGATGACAAATCGGTCTACCCCTATGTGCCCGACATGATTCGCTTTTATCTGGGCGAAGAGCCCTTGCTCAACAATGTGCCTACATGGCTGTGCCGCAAGCCCGACGATTTGCGTTACGTGCTGGATCATCTGCCCGAGCTGGTTGTCAAAGAAGTGCACGGTGCAGGAGGCTATGGCATGTTGATTGGACCCACTGCCAGTCGCTCCGAGATCGAAGATTTTCGCCGAGCATTGCTTGCCAACCCTGCTGGCTATATTGCACAACCGACGTTGAGCTTATCGAGCTGCCCCACCATGGTGGAAGCAGGCGTGGCACCGCGCCATATCGATTTGCGCCCCTTTGTGCTGAGCAGCCACAACCAAGTGCGCATGGTGGCCGGCGGGCTGACGCGCGTGGCCCTTAAGGAAGGCTCTTTGGTGGTCAACTCTTCGCAAGGCGGCGGCACCAAAGACACTTGGGTGCTCGGGGCACACAGCGCACTCGATATGCAGCAAAGCTTGGGCGGCATGACCCAATCCATAGGCGCTTTGGGCATGCAACAACGCATGGTAGGAGGGCTGTGAAATGCTGAGTAGAACTGCTGATCACCTGTTCTGGATGTCTCGCTATACCGAGCGGGCAGACAAGCGCATTGCGCTTGCAAAAAAATACTGCGGGCCTGCGCAGCAGGCGCGGGGTGTTCTGCCCGCCTTGCATAAGGAGGGCGCATGTTAAGCCGCACTGCCGATCACCTGTTCTGGATGTCTCGCTATACCGAGCGGGCAGAAAACACCGCACGTATGTTGAGTGTCAGTTATGACACCTCCATGCTCCCCATGCGACCAGAGGACGCACAACGCGCATGGCAAGGCGTGTTGTCGATCAGCGAGCTCATTCCTTCCTACGAAGCGCGCTACCGCTCCATCACCCGCGACAACGTTTTGTTTTTCATGGTGGCGGATGAAAGCAATCCGGCTTCCATCGTGTCGTGCCTGCGATCCGCGCGCGAGAATGCACGAGCGGTGCGTGGCGCATTGACGACCGAAGTCTGGGAGACGCAAAACCAGACATGGCTGGCGTTTCGCAAGCAGTTGGTGGATGGGGCGCTGGGCAAAGATCCGGGGCAGTTTTTTGAGTGGGTGAAATACCGTTCGCACCTCTCGCGCGGCGTGGTGTTGGGCACCATGTTGCAAGACGAAGCTTTTAATTTTTTGCGCCTGGGCACATTTTTGGAGCGCGCTGACAATACGGCGCGCTTATTGGACGTGCGATTTCATGCCCTTCAGCGCGACTACCACGGCCACGATCCCGCGCGCAAGGGTGTGCAGCAGTTCGACTTCTACCATTGGAGCGCACTGCTGCGTAGCGTGTCTGCATTTGAGGTTTATCGCAAGGTGTACCGCGATGTCATCACGCCCGAACGGGTAGCAGAGTTGCTTGTGCTGCGCGCGGACATGCCCCGTTCATTGCATGCTTGCATGCGAGAAGTGGTGGAAAACCTCAAAGCGGTCGGGCACGAAGGGGCGATCGAAAGCCAGCGCAAAGCGGGTCGACTGCTGGCTGACTTGCAGTACGGTCGGATTGACGAAATCTTGGATACCGGACTGCATGCCTACCTCACGCAGTTTCTGGATCGCGTCAACAAGCTCGGTGGACTCATCGCCAGTGACTATTTGGTGCCTGAGCTTTAAACATTCAGCTGTGCAGCACCCAAAAAAGAGAGGCACTTGGAAAAGCGCCTCTCTTTTTGATAGCAATTTACTGCCCGCCACCTTGGCCAAGCGAGCAGCGCATTTGAGCCTTAATGTGCCTCGGGCTCTCCCATTTGGGTTTGTAGATAGTTTTGCACGCCGACTTTGCTGATCAGGTCCAACTGGGTCTCCAAAAAGTCGATGTGCTCTTCGGTGTCATCCAAAATTTTCAGCAGCAAATCACGAGAAACATAGTCATAGACTTCTTCTGCTGCTTTGATGCCTGCTTTGATCGTGGCTTGGGCTGCGGTTTCCAAATTCAAGTCGCACTGCAAGGCTTCGGGAACATCTTCGCCGATTTGTAACTTGCCCAGATCTTGCAAATTAGGCAGTCCATCGAGCATGAAGATGCGGTCCATCAGCCAGTCCGCATGTTTCATTTCGCCAATGGATTCTTTGTACTCAATTTTGGCCAGCACCTCAAAGCCCCAATGTTTGTACATCCGGTAGTGCATGTAGTACTGGTTGATGGCGGTAAGTTCGTTTTTGAGCTGCGCTTGCAGCGCTGCGATAACGCGGGGATCGCCTTTCATAGTGCTTCCTTTTGGCTTGAGATAGAGGCCATTGTGGGTCATGCCAACCCAGCCTCCAAGTAGGTGGCTCAAGACCATACAAGTGCGCATTGGTTGCTTGTGAGGCTGAGGATCGTTCGCAATCAATAATAGTTTTTGTGAATCAATGTTATTAAATCAATTGATTGATATTATTATTCGTAAGCCTTAGACTACATACTGTTTTCAGTCGCATCACATTAAAGGAAACGACATGTCCGTTATTAATACCGTTATCAAGCCTTTCCAAGCTTCCGCTTTCAAGGATGGCAAGTTCATCGAGCTGTCCGAGAAGGACGTGCTGGGTAAGTGGGCCGTGTTCTTCTTCTACCCCGCTGACTTCACATTCGTTTGCCCTACAGAATTGGGTGACGTGGCTGACCACTACGAAGAATTCCAAAAGCTGGGTGTAGAGATCTACTCTGTGTCTACTGACACCCACTTTGTGCACAAGGCATGGCACGACGCTTCCGAAACTATCGGCAAGATCAAGTACACCATGATCGGTGACCCCTCTGGTGTGATCACCAACAACTTCGAAAACATGCGCCCTGGCGTGGGTCTGGCTGACCGCGGTACTTTCATCGTTGACCCCGATGGCGTGATCCAAGCTGTGGAAATCACTGCTGAAGGTATCGGCCGTAACGCAGAAGACCTGCTGCGCAAGGTAAAGGCTGCTCAGTATGTGCGCAACCACCCCGGTGAAGTGTGCCCTGCTAAGTGGAACGAAGGCGAAGCTACTTTGGCTCCTTCGCTGGACCTGGTTGGCAAGATCTAATTTTTTGCCCGCCAAAAGCCTGGGCAGCCGCCCGGGCTTTTTTTGGACCTTGCAATCTTTGGCTATTAAAAAATATTTTTATTAGGATTTGACTATTATGCTGGACGCCAATCTCAAAACCCAACTCAAGGCTTACCTGGAGCGCCTGCAAAAGCCCCTCGAATTGGTTGCCACCTTGGACGACAGCAAGGCGGCCGGCGAAATCAAGTCCTTGATGGCGGATCTGGTGTCGCTGAGCGACAAGATCACTGTGGTTGAGAACAACGACCTGAATGTGCGCAAGCCTTCATTCGCCATCAACAACCCAGGCGTAGAAACCGGTGTGCGTTTTGCCGGTGTGCCATTGGGCCATGAATTCACATCCCTCGTGCTGGCATTGCTGCACGTGGGTGGCCACCCCTCTAAGGAATCGGCCGACTTGCTCGAACAAGTCAAGGCCATCGATGCGCCTTTGCACTTCGAGACCTACTACTCGCTGTCGTGCCACAACTGCCCTGACGTGGTTCAAGCCTTGAACCTGATGTCGGCCTTGAACCCCAACATTACCCACACCGCGATTGACGGCGGTTTGTTCCAAGATGAAGTCAAGGAACGCGAAGTCATGGGCGTGCCTACTGTGTTTGTGAACGGTGAACGCTTTGGCCAAGGCCGCATGGAACTGGCCGAAATCGTCGCCAAGGTCGATACCGGTACCGCTGCCCGTGAAGCCGCGAAGATTTCTGCTAAGGAAGCATTTGACGTGCTCGTCGTCGGCGGTGGCCCTGCTGGCGCTGCTGCGGCGATTTACGCTGCTCGCAAGGGTATCCGCACGGGTATCGCTGCAGAGCGTCTCGGCGGCCAGGTGCTGGACACCGTAGATATCGAAAACTTCATCTCGGTCTCCAAGACCGAAGGCCCCAAGCTGGCCGCTGCCATGGCTGCCCACATCCGCGACTATGAAGTCGATGTGATGAACCAGCAAAAAGCTGCCAAGCTAGTGCCCGCCACCACCGAAGGCGGTTTGATTGAAGTGCACACCGAGTCGGGTGCCGTGCTCAAGTCCAAGACCGTGATCCTGTCCACCGGCGCGCGCTGGCGCAATATGAACGTGCCCGGCGAAGAGCAGTACCGCACCAAGGGCGTGACCTTCTGCCCCCACTGCGACGGCCCTCTGTTCAAGGGCAAGCCTGTGGCTGTGATTGGCGGCGGTAACTCGGGCGTAGAAGCTGCGATTGACCTGGCCGGTATCGTCAAGCACGTGACGGTGTTTGAGTTCAACGGTGAGTTGAAGGCCGATGCCGTGCTGCAGAAAAAGCTGCACAGCCTGCCCAACGTGACCGTGATCCTGAACGCCCAAACCACCGAAGTGAACGGCGACGGCAAGAAGGTGACTGGTATTACCTACAAGGACCGCACCACCGACGAAATCAAGCATGTGGCGCTGGACGGCATCTTTGTGCAAATCGGTCTGCTGCCCAACACCGACTGGCTCAAGGGCACCGTGAACCTGAGCCGCTTTGGCGAGATTGAGATCAATGCCAAGGGTGAAACCAATGTGCCCGGCGTGTTTGCTGCCGGTGACTGCACCAATGTGCCTTACAAGCAAATTGTGATTGCGACGGGAGCGGGTGCAACCGCTGCATTGTCAGCCTTTGATCACTTGATCCGCCATTGATCAAGGTCGGGATTTTTCTCCCGATTAAGCACACAGGGACTGCAAATGCAGTCCCTGTGTGCTTTGGGGCCAAGCTATTAGTTTTGTGGTGCTGCCCGGTTTCTGTGCAGTCTAAGTTACTGCAAGTGAAATCAATAACTTAGGATCTAGAGATGGGGTGCTTGCAAAGCTTATCCACAAGGTTGTCCAACGTTTTCGTGGAAATCTAGGGTTTTTACTTATTTTTGGTACTTACATGCACTTTTTTAGTGCGTGAACTGGGTGACTGCTGCCGTAACCACACCCCAAATCTCCAAGGATTGTCCAGGCTTGAAAGTGATGGTCGCATAGGCTGGATTCGCAGCTCGTAATTCACAATTGCCATTGCGTTGGTAAAGTTGTTTGACCGTGAATTCACCATCCACGATTGCTACGACGATATGGCCGTGCTTAGCCTGCAAGGAGCGATCTACAACAATCAAGCTACGGTCAGAGATACCCGCATCCCGCATGCTGTCCCCGGTGACCCGCAATACAAAAGTCGATACCGGGTGCGGCGCGAGGTAATCCATCAAGTTAAAACGCTGTAGAGCGTAATCTTCCGCAGGACTGGGAAAACCACAGGGGACATGGGAAGTGATCAGGGGCAAGCACAGACCATGATCAGCGTCTGTAATCCGTAATGGGATAGGGTGCATATCAATCATCTTCATGCGTGCGCAATGGGCAAGTCTTCGTATTTCATGGTGTAGAGAGGGCTAAGCATGTGCTGCTTCATGCGCCATTGAGCAAAGTCTTGGCGGCGGGGCAATCCACAACTGCCAAGTTGGATGGTGTTCTTGCCGTAGCGGTGATTGATCGTGTCCATGATATGCATGAGATGCGCGTTCTCGGCCTGATCGATCTTGGCAGGCGCAAACAAGTCCTTGGTCTGTGGCTGCTGTGCCTTGTGCAAGTTGAGCAAAATGACGCCAGCCTTAGACAGGCGGTGGCCCGGCTCATGCATGCGCTCTACCGCTTGTAAAGCCGCTCTTAGCAGCACCCTTGTGTCGTTGCTGGCATGGTGCAATTGCATGGTTTGTGTCCCATGCCAAGGCGTCTCTGTTCGAAAAGGTGATGTGTAGGCAAACACATGTAGATGGGTGGCAAGCAGGCTCTGCTGACGTGCCTTCTCTGCAGCACGGGACGTGAACTCGCTAATGGCTTCAATCAACGCAGTTTTGTCATCAATGCTGGTGCCGAAACTGCGCGTATAGGCGATTTGATGTTTGTCCAATGGGGCATCTTCTAAGCCCAAGCAGCTATGGCCATGGAGTTCTTGCCACGTTCTTTGCAAAACGACTCCACCAATGCGACGCACCAAGGCACCACGCAGCTGCATGAAATTCAGCACACTGCTGCATTGATATGTTTGCAGACGGTGCGCCATGCACTTGCCAATGCCCCAGACCTCAGCGACAGGCATTTGCTCAAGGAGGTTGCGCTGTGCCGTCGAGGATAAAGACAGCCAATTCAAAATAGGAAACTTGGCCCAAGCTTCGCCAAGGCAATCAGATTCATGTGCTTGTTCTGCTCGCTTGGCCATGCGGTTGCAAAGTTTGGCCAATGTTTTGGTTGGCCCAATGCCAATGCAGCAAGGAATGCTTAAACAGCGAAGAATCCGCTCACGTATGGTTTGGGCTCGTGCTTGTAGCCGCTGTATGCCTGCTAAATCCCCAATAAAACATTCATCAATTGAATAGATTTCTTGGGATGGACCCAGAGCCGCAGCCAAGCGCATCATGCGCGCGCTCATATCACCATACAAAGCGAAGTTGGCTGAGCGCACATGCACTTCTGCAAAACGAGGGTGCGTTTGGAGTTGATAGAACGGCTGGCCCATTTTGATGCCCAACGCTTTTGCTTCTTGGCTACGTGAAATGACACAGCCATCGTTGTTGGACAGAACAACGAGAGGCTGCCCAATCAAACGCGGATCGAACGCGCGTTCGCAAGACGCGTAGAAGTTGTTGCCATCGATGAGTGCGTACATATCGATACTGTACAAAAAAACAGTACCGTGTGGCAAAAAAATTTCCCTGATCGAGGATTTGCTATTTCACTACTAGCGCGAAGTGCGAGCTTGGCCAGTCCTCTGAGAGAAGAGCAAAGAGATCCAGAAAAAATCGGAAAATTCTGTTAAATAGGATGCGTAACTCTGTGA
>JBJEZV010000086.1:0-1990 GCA_051887595.1 Comamonas sp. | reverse complement strand
ACATCAGCTTGAGCTCACCACGACCCCAGTAGTTCTGGATGCCTGGGTTGTCATCGTCGTCATTGCTCTCACGCATGCGTTGCCACAGTTTGGCGTGCAACTGCCAGCGGTTATCCAGCTCTGCGCCGGTCATCACGTACCAACGGTTCCAGCTGCGCGACAGCGGCTCGCTTTGGCCATTGGAGTGATGAACCAAGCCTACGCCGCTATAGCGCCAGCGCCAACCAGCGGGAAGCTTGGCGTCTGTGGGGTAGACATAAAAGATTTCTGGTTCATGGTCAGTCGTGCGGAAGGGCCGCGAGAGCTGCGGATTGAACACCTGCCAGTACGACTGCTGTGTGTAGCCGACCCAAATTGAGTCTTTGCGGCCCGATGTCGCAGAGGTCAGCAAGCCTGAAGCGATTTTGGTGCGAGCAGACAGTTGGATGCGCATTTCTTCGCGCTGGTAATTACGCCATTCGGATGCTGCCTTGCCGGGACTGCTGGGCTGTTGGTTGACACTGTCTCCCACGGTGACGGATACCGATAGCGGCTTATAGCCCCTGAAGGTGAAGTTGCCGCAATCACTGCCGCTTTCCAGTTCGAAAAAGCGCGACAGTTCGCTGTAGCGTGGATCGCGGCAACCTCCGTTGGTGGGAATCAGACCTTGGCCTGCTGCCACATCGGCTTGCACCATGGGGGCGTTTGCTGCTTGTTGCAAGACTGCCTCTGGGTTCTGCTCAGCACTCGCGGCGGGAGCATGCCAACGGCTGGCGGGTGGCGCTGTCAGTGGTTGCTGTTGTTGTGCCCAGGTGTCAAAGCAAGCCAAGCGCGCGGTGTTATCCGTGGTTGCAGCGCACTGCTGCCAAGCTTCAGGCAACACAGCCTTGTCTTGGGGCTGAGCGAATGCCCAAGTGCTGGCGCACAGGCCCATCAAAGTGGCAGGCAGTAACAGAGAAGGTCGTTGGAGCATAGGTTCCTCCCAGATCATTGGTCTTGGCGTCTAGGCACTGGCTCGCAGCATACGCAATGCGCCGCTGCCGTGGGCGTCAGCCAATACCATCGGCCTGTGGCAGTGGCCACTGGCGTTGTTAAACCACTTTGGGGGCAGTTTGTGCTTTGCGGGCCAGTTGCTCGCGCAACAGGCGCAGTTTCTCACGCGGGTCTTCGCGCGCTGTGTTGGCGTCCAAGTTCATTTCTTTGATGAAACGGCTGGGCTGGCACTGCACCATTTCGCGCCCTTTTTTGCGGCGTTTGGTCCAGCTCACCACCAGCGAGCGTTGAGCGCGGGTGATGCCCACATACATAAGCCGCCGTTCTTCCTGTAAACGCGCGGCAATGTCGTCGCTGACTTTTTGTTGGCGACCTTCGTCATCATCGAGCTTGAAAGGAAGCATGCCTTCAGTGACGCCCACCAGCATTACGTGCGGCCACTCCAAACCTTTGGATGCATGCAGGGTGGACAGCACCACCATATCTTGCTCCTTTTCTCGCTCGCTGATGGTCGAGAGCAAAGCAATGTTTTGCGCAATCTCCAGCAGGCTTTTGACTTCGGTCTGCGTGGTGGTGCCGGCTGCATCCTCAATCTGTCCACCTGCGCGCTGGCTCATCCAGTCGCAAAACTCCAGCACATTGGTCCAGCGTGCAGCCGCCACGGTTTCGCTGTCTTCGCTGTCGTAGAGGTACTGCTCATAGCCGATCTCTTTGAGCCAATCGAGCATGAAGCTGCGCGATGCCTCGGCGCCGAGCGTATGGCGGGCGCGGTATTCCAGGTCATTGATATAGCGGCCAAATTCCAACAGCCCTTCGTGTGCTTTCTTTGGCACCATGGCTTCGAGCATGTGGCTAAACAAAGCGCCAAACATGCTGAGCTTGTGCTGCGCTGAAAACTCGCCAAGCTTGCCCAGAGTTGTGTGGCCAATTCCGCGGCGCGGCGTAGTGATGGCGCGCAGAAATGCGGGGTCATCGTCGTTGTTGATCCACAGCCGGAACCAAGCACACAGGTCTTTGA
>JBJEZV010000085.1:0-1993 GCA_051887595.1 Comamonas sp. | reverse complement strand
GTGGCGGTGTGCGAGGTACCGGCGCCAACTTCCATGTCATAGGGCTGGAGCAGCGCGCAGCCATGGTCGGCCCAGTAGGACTGCAGTTTCAGAATGATTTGTTGGAAAGTCAGCATGACGTTGGCAGTGTCTAGGCGCAGCACAAACGAGTGATGCCACGCGGTATATGTAGGGTTCGGAGCGCCCATGGCGAGGGGCACGACTTATGCCGCGCCCGGGCGCGTAAAGCACAGATTCTAGGCGCGGCAACCCAGCTTTTCTGTACCGGTGCGCCGAGACCACGTCGTGAAGCCCCACAATCTTTAAAAACAAGAGCTATTGGCCTTTATAAACATTGAATCTCCAATAGTTTTCTATTTAAAACTGTTGGTAGATATAGGCTAAAAGCTCCTAAATTTCATAATTTCTGACAAACCACCTTTCCATACCCGCCCTACAATGGTTTGCACCATTGTTGAACCACCCGCTGCAAGGATTGGCATGAACCTGTTCAATATCATCAAGAATCAGCTCATCGAAGTCATTGAATGGACCGATGACTCGCGCGATACCTTGTCGTACCGCTGGCCCGATGACGACAAGGAAATCAAGAACGGCGCCCAGCTGATCGTGCGCGAATCGCAGCAGGTGCAGTTTGTGGCGGCTGGCCAGTACGCCGACCTGTTTGGCCCGGGCAAGCACACGCTGTCGACCGAGAACGTGCCGGTGCTGTCCACCATTTTGGGATGGAAATACGGTTTTCAGTCGCCCTTCAAGTGCGATGTTTACTACATCAACACGCGCTTGTTTACGGGCAACAAGTGGGGCACGTCCAACCCCGTGCTCATGCGCGACAAGGACTTTGGCGTGGTTCGCATCCGCGCCTTTGGTACATACGACTTCCGCATCGTAGAGCCCGCGAAGTTCTTGAAGGAAGTAGCGGGCACCGACCAGAACTTCCGCATCGACGAGTTTGCCGACACCATGCGCTCGCGCATCGTCAGTGTCTTTACCGAAGCCTTAGCCAAAGCGCAGGTGCCCGTGCTCGATGTTGCTACGCGCTACAGCGATTTGGGCGATGCGCTGGTGCAGATCATCAACCCGGCGATGGTGGAGAAGTACGGCATTGAGGTGACGACCTTTGTGCTGGAGAACGTCTCCGTGCCGCCCGAGGTGGAAGAAGCCATCGACAAGCGCTCCAGCATGAGCGCGATTGGTAATCTGAATGACTATGTGAAATACCAGATGGGCCAGGCCATGGCCAACGGCGGTGAAGCCGCAGGTGCTGCTGCAGTGCCTGCCACCATGGCCATGGGGTTTGGTATGGCGCAAGAAATGATGAAGCAGATGCAGCAGCCAGCTGCTGGCGCGCAAGTGGCGCACGATGCGTTCTCGCCCGCTGCAGCGCAGGCAGCCCACGCTACGCGATCTGCACCTGCAGCAGATTTGCAGGTGTACACGCCCGTGCAAGCTGCACAGCTGCTGGGCGTGGAAGTGGCCGATGTCATCGCCGAGCTGGAGGCTGGCAACCTCAAAGGCCGCAAGATTGGCGCGAACTGGCGCATTGCACAGGCTGCGCTGGATGAGTTTTTGCGCGGGTAAACAGCTTAGCCCTCACAACACCCTGCCCTCTCCCACAAGTGGGAGAGGGGGTAGAACCCCATGCCTACCTTCATTCCCTCTCTAATAAGTGAGAGTGTGTGCAGGACCTTCATTACCCCTTTCGCATAAGTGGAAGAGTGAGTAGAGCCTACATTCCCTCTCCCGCTTGCGGGAGAGGGCTAGGGTGAGGGGTATTCATACAGTCACCAGTTTTAACGTTGCCGTGACCGATTCACACGCTTACACCCCCGCCTCTGACGCACCCAAGCCCTCCATGGTGAACAAGCACCCATGCCCGGAGTGCGGTGCCAATCTGGAGTGGAACGCCAAGGCGCAATCGCTCAAGTGCCCCTACTGCGGCACGGTGGTGCCGTGGAACGACAAGGTGCGCGAAGAGCTGGGCCAAGGCATC
>JBJEZV010000084.1:0-1993 GCA_051887595.1 Comamonas sp. | reverse complement strand
TGCAGCATCATGCGGGCCACGTGGTGCATGCGGCGGCGCCCATCGGTGGGATAGACCCAGCGGTACACCAGCCAAGCCAAAGCCGGGCCAGAGACCACGGCCAGCGCCATGCTCAGGTGCTGCCCCCAGCCCAGCGTATCGGGGTAGACCGGCGCCAGCAAAATAAACATGGCCATATTGGTGTCCATGGCCCCGGCAGCCATGCGCTGGTGCGCAAACACCAAACCGCCCATCAGCGCAAAAGGCAGCAGCATCCACACCATGCCCCAGCTCGAAGTCGCCCAAGGCCACACCAACAACTGGCAAGCCACTGCCAACGCAGCGCCGATGATTTGTCCGCGCAGCACAAAGGCCATGGTGCGCCCCGGGCTCTCAAAGGCCGAAAACACCAGCAGCATCACCGACAGGCCCAGCATGCCAAATGCCACCACGCTGGACTCCGTCCACGCCCACAACAGGCCAAACACCAGCAAGCTGCCGCCCGCCCGCAGCGCCGCATGGCGGGCACCAATCCAGTCGCGGTGCAAACCAATCGGCGCACGCCGCGCCAGCTCGACCGGCTGCACGTCGACCTGACCCAGATCGCGTTGCTCTACCGACAACCCGCGCTGGATTTCTTGCAGCAGCACATACACGGCATTGACACCAGCAGGCACGGCCAGTTGCGCAGGCAGTGCAGCCACCCAGTCTTCGCATACGGCAATGGTCTGCCGCACGGTCTTCGCCAAGCGCTGGTGAGCATCAGGCAGCGTGGGCTCAGCGCGCAGCGCCTCAGCCAATGTTTGCAATGCCTGTGCCAAACGCGCAGACTGTGCGCCGCTGTGCAGCACCGAGTCGGCCGCGCCCATGCGGTCGGCCTGGGAGAGGTGGTAGACCAACTCCATGGCTTGGTGCTGCTGCCAGCGCATTTGCGTGGCCGTGCGACGCGCGGTGCGCGAGCCTTCGGGATACAGCTCCAGCAGCTCTTCCACCTCGGCCAGACGCTGCAGCAGCGTAGGGTTTTGCAAGGCGGCAGGACGTGGGAGCTGGCGCAGGTGCAAGGCCGTGGCCTGCAACACGCCAGCCAATGCCGAGCGGCTGTTGGCAATCAGCACCGCTGCCTGGCGGCGCGGCGCAAAACACCACGAAATGGCCAGCGCCGCAAGCACACCGGTAATCACGGTCAACAAACGATCAAAGGCAAACGGCCAAATGCTCTGGGCTGGACCATGGTGCAGCAGCACCACCATCGCTGCCGAGTAACCCGCCAGCATGCTGCCGTAGACCAGATAACCGCGCTGCAAATTGCCCCAGAACGCGCACAGCCCCACCCACAGCGCCAAGCCTAAAGCCAGCACCCACAGCGAGTCCTGTGCCACCAGCACCAGGGCCACCGCATACACGACGCCCACCACCGAGCCGCCAAAGCGGTACGCACCGCGTGCCAGCAAGTGCTCGCGCGTAGGCTGGCTCGATGCCCAGGCCGACATCGCAGCCCAGTGCGGGTGCTCTAGACCCAGCGCATGCGCGAGGGCCAAGGCCGCAAAAGCGGCCACCGCCGTGCGCAAGGCAAACACCAACACCGGCGCGCGAAAGCCCCAGCGTGTGACCAGCCCTTGCCAGCCTCCTGTCAAAACTGCGCCTGTGCTCATTGGGCCGCCTTGTCTTGCTGTTGGAGCTGGGTCAAACGCGCATGCAGCTGCACCATGCCATCGCGCAGCGCCTGCACGGTGGGCTCGCTCATGCCTTCCAGCAGCTGGCTCTCAACCTGGTGCAGCTTCTCGCGCACATCGGCCACCACGTCCAGGCCCTGCTCCGTCAGGCTGAGCAATTTGCTGCGGCGATCGGCGGCATCTTCTTGGCGCACCACCCAGCCGCGAGCGCACAGCAGGTCCACCACACGCACAAGGCTGGAACTGTCCAGCCCTACGCGCGCGGCCAGTTGCTTGAGGCTGATGGGCTGGCCTGCGGCATGCAAATGAAACATCGGCGCCCAGGTGGCATCGGTCAGCCC
>JBJEZV010000083.1:0-2013 GCA_051887595.1 Comamonas sp. | reverse complement strand
GCGCGCAGCAGCAGGCCTACGACGCGCTGTTGCCCATCGAGCACCGGAGCCTGCGCAATCTTGTGACTGGCCAGCAGCTGCCAAGCTTCGCGCACACGCATGCCGATGGGGAGCGTGACAGCTCCGCGCGTCATTACATCGGCCACTACATACAACTGGCGGCGCGGCGCTTGCAGGCTTTGCTCGGTGCTGGCATACGCTGAAACGGCATCGCGCTGCCGGGGCGCAGGCGCATCGGCCGCAGCCCAACGGGCTTGGGAAGCTTGGCCTTCCACGCCTGCAGCGTTGGCCTGCAGCCCGCCGGGGCGTTGTACACCCCGCACCGGGGTGATGTGGCTCAGCCGCTCTGGGCCGCCTTGGTACATGGGGCCGTTGATGCCAAAAACGTAAAACATGCGCTCAGTTCCTGATGATGCGCAGCGCGCATTGTTGGAGATCTTGCTTTTCTATCGGCATTTGCGCCTGCATCTGAACACCATCTGCCGCACAATGGTGCCTGGACAATGGCCAACCCGTGTTGGGCCTGCACACTAAAATTCTTGCCATGCTAGACATCCTCCTTCTCCGTAAAGACCTCGACTCCGCCATCGCGCGACTGGAAACACGCAAAAAGCCTCAGGCATTCCTGAATGTGGAGGCTTTCCAGTCCCTCGAATCCGAGCGCAAGACATTGCAAACCCGCACGGAGGAGCTGCAAGCCCAGCGCAACCAGCTGTCCAAGCAAATTGGCATGCTGATGGGCAAGGGCGACAAGGAAGGCGCGGAAGCCGCCAAGGCCCAAGTTGCGGCCTTCAAGACCGAGCTGGAGCAATCCGACGCCCGCCTGGAACAAATCAAGGCCGAGCTGGAAACCATGCTCCAAGCCGTGCCCAATTTGCCCCATGAATCCGTACCTGTGGGCGCGGGTGAAGAAGACAACGTCGTCGTGCGCACTTGGGGCACGCCCAAGACGTTTGACTTTGAAGTCAAAGACCACGTCGATGTCGGCACGCCCTTGGGTTTGGACTTTGACATGGGCGTCAAACTCTCGGGCTCGCGCTTTACGGTCATGAAAGGCGGCATTGCCCGCATGCACCGCGCACTGGCGCAATTCATGCTGGATGTGCAAACCCAGGAACACGGCTACACCGAATGCTACGTGCCATACGCCGTCAACAGCGACTCGCTGAGTGGCACAGGCCAGTTGCCTAAGTTTGAAGGCGACCTGTTCGCCGCGAAAAAGGGCGGTCAAGAAGGCGAGGCTGTGCCGGACAACCAGGCGCTGTACTTGATTCCTACGGCTGAAGTGCCACTGACCAACTTCCTGCGTGACGTGGTGGTGCAAGAGTCCGAGCTGCCTATCAAGCTCACCGCCCACACACCTTGTTTCCGCTCAGAAGCTGGCAGCTATGGCCGCGATACCCGCGGCATGATCCGCCAGCACCAGTTTGACAAAGTGGAAATGGTGCAGGTGGTGCACCCTGAAAAGAGCTACGAAGTGCTGGAAGAAATGACACAGCACGCTGAAGCGATCTTGCAAAAGCTGGGCTTGCCTTACCGCGTGATGAGCCTGTGCACCGGCGATATGGGCTTTGGTGCCACCAAGACTTATGACCTGGAAGTCTGGCTGCCCGGTCAGAACAAATACCGTGAAATCAGCTCCGTGTCCAACTGCGAAGCCTTCCAGGCCCGCCGCATGCAGGCGCGCTTTAAGAACGCCAAGGGCAAGAACGAGCTGGTGCACACCTTGAATGGCTCGGGCTTGGCCGTGGGCCGCTGCTTGGTGGCGGTGCTGGAAAACTACCAGCAAGCTGATGGCTCGGTCATCGTGCCTGAAGCGCTGCGCCCCTATATGGGCGGTATGGAACGCCTGCAGCCATAAAAATCTGCGGGTTTGCCTGAGGCCTCCAAAAACGCTGCTACAATAGCAGCTTCGACACTGTGGAGAGGTGGCAGAGTGGTCGAATGTACCTGACTCGAAATCAGGCGTACGTGAATAACGTACCGTGGGTTCGAATCCCACCCTCTCCGCCA
>JBJEZV010000082.1:0-2015 GCA_051887595.1 Comamonas sp. | reverse complement strand
AGCGTCATGCGCTGCACCTCCAGCGCCTGCACCGTTGCCGCCAGCGCCTTGCTGTTTTGCTCCAGCCAAAACTGCACGGTCTTGAGCTCATCGATGCGTTTGCTGATTTCCTCGACACTGAGGGTCGGGGCAGCCCATTGCGCAAAAGGAGGCAGGACCGATGGGGCTGGCCCGGGCTGGCCCAGGTGGTGCAAAAAGTCGAAGCCCGGGATCCATTGACCAAAACCCCATGCAGTGCTGTCACTCATCGTGCCCTCCGCCCTTGTACCGACCACAAAAAATCTGCAACGCTCTTTGCAGCTTGAACTCAATGCCCGTGCATGCTCTCATGACCATGGCGATGTTCATGAGTTGCCGCTTGGGGTGCCATGCGCATCACCGGCATGTGCAGGTGCAGGCGGGATTGCACGCCCTTGGCATCTTGAAACACCAAGGTCACTGGAATATGTGTGCCGTCTTGCAGCGGCGCCTTGAGCTGCTGGAACATCAGGTGGTAGCCACCGGGTCGCAGTTCCACGGTATGGCCCGGCTGCAATGCGAGGCGATCAATGGCGCGCATGCGCATGACATCGCCTTCCATCTTCATTTCGTGGATTTCACCGGCCTCCGCAGCAGGGGTTTCTACGCCCACCAGCTCCAAGGGCTCTTGCGCTGTCAGGCGCACAAAAGCACCTGTTGCCTGTTGACCGGGCACCGAAGCCCGCGCCCACGCACCTTCGGCTTGCACATGGGCAGCATCTGGATGGGCCATCGCCGGGGTGCTGCACATAGCAAGCCACACCACCGCAGCCGAAAAGATTTTTTGAGACAAAGACATGGATCACCACCAATAAATGTGCTGAACAAGCAGCCGTGCAGAGATGCCGGCCATTCTATCGACCAGGGCAAGACGCCCGATCTGCAGGCCCTCGGCGCTCAAGACACCAGCGTCTTCTCGGCGTCGTCTGGCTGCAGCGGCATCTGGCCTTCCAGAAATCGCAACAGACCACTGGTACGCCGCGTAGGCGAGGCGATGGCTTGCGCCAGCAAATGACGGTCTTCAGCCACCAGTGTGAAGGCTTGACGTGCCCGCGTGATGCCGGTGTAGACCAGCTCACGCCCCAGCACGCCACCGGCCTTGGCAGACAGCACCAATGCGGTGTGCTCAAACTCCGAGCCTTGGCTCTTGTGCACGGTCATGGCGAACGCGGTTTCCACATGTGCCAACCGCGCAACGCTGACGGAACGCAGCTCCTCGCCATTCAAGAAATACACACGCAGCGGATGCCCTTCGGCGCTGCTCGGCAGCGCAATGCCGATGTCTCCATTAAAGACACCCAGCGCAGCGTCATTGCGTGTGACCATCACAGGCCGGCCGCGATACCACTCGCCGGGCTCTTTGGGAATCACGCCTTCCTGGGACAGCCGGTGCTGCACCGCCGCGTTCAGTCCGGCGACACCCCACTCCCCCTCACGCACGGCACACAGCAAGCGGAAGCGGTCAAAGGCACGCAAGACTTCACGCACCCAGCGTTCGTGCGTTTCGCGCGTGAGCTCAGTAGCTTCAATCGCGCGCCATTGCTGCAAAGCCTGTGCAAACACCTGATAGCCTACGGCGTCGCCACGGCCGTCCCATGCCAGTGCATGCACGTGCTGAACTGGCCCTCCTGCGCGCATGCAGATGGGGTCGTCGTCATAGCTTTGCTCTAGCAGTTCACGGCTGCGCACGGCATCACCGGCATTGACTGCCAGCGCCAGTGCAGCAATGGGTCCATCAAACCGGCGGCTTTCACGCAGCATCACAGTGTGCTGCGCCAATGCGAAGGCGCCTTGCGCTGCATGGAACTGGGCGGCAATCGCATCGCCGGTGACACGCTGCACATACGCCACGGTGTCAGGGCTGTAGCGGCCTTCTTGCGCATCGCGGCACAGATCTCCCAACACCGCACCCGCTTCAACCGATGCCAGCTGGTCCTTGTCCCCCAACAGCACCAAGCGCGCAGATGCAGGCAGCGCGTCAAGCAGGCCTGCCATCA
>JBJEZV010000081.1:11783-16592 GCA_051887595.1 Comamonas sp. | reverse complement strand
TGCCCGCGCACTGGATCGACGAGCGCCAAAAGGAAGCGGCACAAATGGCGGGTTTTACCGTCGTTGATTCGGAAACTGTCATGGCGACACATTTGTCACACTTGATGCAAATGCATGCTGCCAAGTTGCTCAGCCGTTCTGAGGTCCAGCAACTGGTAGAGCACGTGGCCAAGTCCGCGCCCAAGTTGATTGAAGAAGTGATTCCAAAGATGGTGTCTGTCACAGCGTTCCAAAAAGTCCTCCAGCTGCTGCTGGAAGATGCTGTGCACATTCGTGACATTCGCACCATCATCGAAACGCTGGCTGAACATGCTTCGTCAACGCAAGATCCCGTGGAACTGGCCCGTCGTGTGCGCATCGCGCTGGCTCCGGCCATCGTGCAACAAATTTATGGTCCTACCCGCGAGTTGAACGTGATTGCCATCGAACCTGGACTGGAGCGCCTGCTGGTGCAAGCCCTGTCCAACCCGCAGGCACCTTCGCTCGACCCCGGTGTGGCAGACCTGCTGACCCAACGTGCGGCCGAAGTCGCCCTCAAGCAAGAAGAACTGGGACAACCCGCTTGCTTGCTGGTGCCGGACGCCATTCGCAACCCCATCGCCCGCCTGGTGCGCCGTGTCGCCCCTCGTCTGCAAGTGCTTGCACACAGCGAGATCCCCGAGACCCACACCATCCGCATCGGCCCCATTCTTAAAGGTGCAAACGCATGAACATCCAACGCTTCATAGCCCCAACTTCCCGTGAGGCCCTGGACAAGGCGCGTGCCGCCTTTGGTGACAGCACCTTGATTTTGTCGAATCGCCCCACAGCCCAAGGCGTAGAAGTCATGGCTACAGCCGATGACAGCCTGGACCACGGTGGCAAGACCAGCCCCAGCCTGCTGGCCGCCATTCAGGCGCGCGAAGCGGAAGAGACCCGCGCGCCCAAGCAAGCCCCCAAGGCCCCGCTGCGCATGGACGCCCTGCTGTCGCAGTCTGCCTCTGCGATCAAGGCCAACCCTCGCCAGTCGGTGGCAGAAGATACTGAGCAATTGGCCATGAGCACTTTGTCGTTCCAAGACTATGTGCGCGAACGCATGCTGCGTCGCCGCAATGAAGAAATGTCGGGCGAACTGATGCCCGAGGAACTGCCCACATTTGCCCGCAAGAACCGCCTCGATAGTGTGCGTGACACCGCAGCCAGCGCGACGCCTTCGGTGACCAAGCACAACCCGCTGCGCGGTCTGGCGATGGAATTGCCTGCCGAGCCCCGCAAGGCGGCTGCCGCGCCTGCTGCGCCAGCGCTGCTCAACGAACTGCAATCGGTCAAGGATTTGATCGAAGAGCGCTTTAACACGCTGGCCTGGTTGGGCCAGACGCGCCAGAACCCGCTGCACTCGAATTTGATGCTCAAGCTCATTCGTGCAGGCTACTCGCCCGCCCTGTCGCGCGCCATGCTCGAACGCATGCCGCAAGACGCAGGCCCAGGCGACGCGCTGAAGTGGTTGATGCAAGTGCTGGAGCGCAACCTGCGCACCGACCAAAACGATGCGCCCATCTGGGACAAGGGCGGTGTGTTTGCGCTGGTGGGCTCCACCGGCGTGGGCAAGACCACCACAGCTGCCAAGCTGGCCGCCCTGTGCGCTGCCAAGCACGGCCCCAACAGCGTCGGTTTGATCACGTTGGACACCTACCGTGTGGGCGGCCACGAGCAACTGCGCGCCTATGGCCGCATGCTGGGCGTTGTGGCCCACCTGGCGCACGACAAGGCGGCGCTGCAAGACCTGCTGGGCCTGCTGGCAGGCAAGAAGCTGGTCATCATCGACACCACGGGCGTTGCACCACGCGACCCTCGCAAGGATGACATTCTGGAAGTGCTGAACCTGCCCGGCGTGGAGCGCCTGCTGGTAGCCAATGCCGGCGCTCATGGCGATACGCTGGACGAGTCGCTGGCCGCCTTCAAGCGCGATGGCTGCAAGCAGACCATCCTGTCCAAGGTAGACGAAGCCGTGAAGCTCGCCCCCGCACTGGATGCGCTGATTCGCCACCAGATGACGCTGCGCGGCATCACCAACGGACAGCGCGTGCCTGAAGATTTCGAGCGCGCCAAGGCCCAGGAGCTGATTGCCACTTCCATGCGTGCGCACAGCAAGTCGGCCTTCGACCCCACGTCGCTGGACATGGACTTTTACTTCACCGATGCCGCCAACCACCACGCATCGGGAGCGCTGCATGCTTGAGAGCGTTTGGCACCAAGGCACCGGCCTGTGCTGGCAGGGCGGTGCGTCCTCGCTGCGCGTGCTGCCCGTGATTCCTTCGGGTGACCATGCAGACGCTGTGGCCCTGTGGTCCGCCTGCGCCCAGATGCAGCAGCACGGCTACCCCGTGGTGGTGCTCGATGGCACAGAGCAAGAATCGGCTGCGGCTCCCGGGCTGCAGGATTTGCTGCATCCCAGCAAGGGCTATACGTTTACGGCGCTGCCGCTGGACACCAAAAACCCGTTGAGCGTGGCTACTCTGCCTGCTGCGCGCGGTTTGGTGCAACTACAGCACAAGGCCAGCACCACGGGCGCGCGCCCGCTGGATTTGCTCTACCGCTTTGTGCGCAACCATGCGGTGGTCGTGATTTGGGCACCTGCACCGCTGCTGTCGGGCATGCTGCAAGGCTGCCAGCAGGCGCCAGTGCAGCTGGTGCCTTCGCAGTCACGCAATGTGGTGAGCAGCTACCGCGCGCTCAAGCAGATGTTTATCGACACGCAGCTCATGCCGCGCTTGGTGGCCATGCGCCCCGCCGGTTTGGGTTTGGACCCCGTGCTGAAGTCCCTGTCGCAGTGCGCTTTGCGCCATTTGCAGGCCGAGCCGCTGTGCGAGCAGTTCGACCCTATGCACCCCCGTCACCTGCAACGCTGGGCGCTGCAGTGCCTGGAGCAGGCCGAAGTGGTCGTAGCACCGCAGGAAGCTGCTAGCATTGGCTCTCTAGGAAATTCGTCTTCGCCTGCTGTGTGGAGCCACTAATTACGATGTACACCGCCCATGGCCAGTTGGACCGCGACGCGCTGATTCGCCAGCATGCGCCACTGGTGCGCCGTATCGCGCAGCACATGATTGCCAAGCTCCCGCCCAACGTGGAGCTGGATGACCTGATCCAGGTCGGCATGATCGGCCTGGCCGATGCTTTGTCCCGCTACGAAACCAGCCAGGGTGTGCAGTTCGAGACCTTTGCCAGCCAGCGCATTCGCGGTGCCATGCTCGATGAGCTGCGCGAAAACGACTGGATGAGCCGCAGCTCGCGCAAAGGCCAAAAAGACATTGAATCTGCCATCCGCCGTCTGGAGCAGACCTTAGGCCGTGCGCCCAAAGAGTCAGAGATTGCGGAGTTCATGGAGATGTCGCTGGACGACTACCAGTCGCTGCTGTCCAAAGTGCGTGGCACGCAGCTGATTTATCTGGAAGATATTTCGGGCGACGACGACAGCGACAGCTTTTTGGACCGCCATGTGGCCGATGCCGATGCTGATCCGTTTGCGCTGCTGCGCGACGAGCGCATGCGCGCCGCGCTGGTCGAAGCCATTGAGAACCTGCCCGAGCGTGAAAAGTACGTCATGGGCATGTACTACGAGCACGACATGAACCTCAAAGAGATTGCTGCCGTGCTGGAAGTGACCGAATCGCGCGTGTGCCAATTACACAGCCAGGCCATTGCCCGCCTGCGCACCAAGATGCGCGCGCACTGAGCGCACGAAGTCCCATCTTGCATCCACAAAAAAAGCGCCAACCGGCGCTTTTTTGTTTTTTAATAGCTATCAGCCCCTACTGCTCAAGGAATTCCATATGTTTTGTATTGGAAAACCTTGCTACACCGAGGGTAGCAGCTATTGTTATCCGCTGACGTGGTACATGCGCGCCACAGAGGCTGCGCTGCCGGGCAATTTGTTGCTGGCGCCATAGGTGCCCATGGCCGCCTGCTCGGGCAAGAGCACCGACAGCTGCTGGCCCGTGATGGACAACAGCTTCATGATGTGGCCGCGCATCTGGCCCAGGCGTTCTGACATGGCTTGCATGCGGGCCACGTTGTCGGGTGTGAACTGCGCGGCATCGTAGCGTTGTGCCAGCCCTGCAAAGGCTTGCATGCCGTCGCGCAACTGGCTGATGGCTTGTTCCAGCGCATCGGGCTCTTGCTTCAAGAGCAGCACGCTGACCAGTTCCATCATGCCGTCGATTTGTTCGAGAGCTTCACTGAGCTGCATACGGGTGGAATCTTTCTAAGAGCGGGAAAAGCCGCAGGCGCACCACGCCAGCATGTGCCGAAGGTCGGGAGGCAAATACTGGCGCTGTACGCCTAAGGGCTGCAATTTAGCCGCGCGCCGCGCCCAACAGCGCTTCAGCGTCCACCAGCATTTTGTCGGCGATGACGCTGGCGTTCACGGTGAACGTTCCGTTGGCAATGGCTGCACGGATCGCGTTGACCTTGGCCATGTCGATGTCTGCAGAAGTTTTGGCGTTCTGGTCGAGCGCACGGGTGGTGTTAGAGACCGTCACAGGCACGCCCGCCGCACGGCTGCGTGTCTGTTGCACGACTTCGCCCGCAGTGCCGCTTTGCTTTTGCTGGGCATGCTGGGTGGCGTTTTGCTGCAGCTTGGCTGCCAGCGATTCCACATTGGTATTGTTTCCGACCTTCATTTCACATTTCTCCATGGACCCGCTCTAGGGTTCCGTAGTGTTGCTATCGGCCCCCGGGACCAGAACTTGAGTATTTTCTTTCAGCAATCTTGTATCACTGTGCAACGACGACCTCGCCTTGGGGATTGACGGTGCCCATGACCGTTCTTCC
>JBJEZV010000081.1:4873-11683 GCA_051887595.1 Comamonas sp. | reverse complement strand
ACATCGCCCATATTGACATTGTGGGTCAACACCCAAGCGGGGCCAAATGCACGCACGGTGACGGGCAAAAACACATTCCAAGGCTTGGCACCTTCTACGCAGCGCAGCCCCACGCGGGTGCGCCCCCACAGCTTGCTGCCGCTGGGCATATAGGGCTCTACCTTGGTGCAAGGTGCCAGCTTGAGTCGAGGATCAAGCTTACCCACTTGCACCTCCATGCGCAGCGGCATGGACTGGGTGGCACTGGCGTGCTGCTCCAGCTGGCCGTAGAGCCACTGGGAGCTGAGTTCAGAGAAATCTTCGGCGGCAGCACTGCCAGCCGTCCAGCACAGGCCCATACCAGCCAGCAGGCGGGCACAAGCACGCGCGAGCATCCGGGTGCGGTTCACAGCGGAACGAGGTGGTTGTAACATGCCCTGCACTTTAGAGGCAAGCACTTTTTTCTAAACCCTGAAGTACAGGCCCAACCCCGTTTTCTTTCCGCTTTAGCAAAAAGCTGGGATTTCCATAATCGCTGCACGCACCAAAGCCCTTCGATGGCGGTGCACCGCTTTCTGATTTCAGCTTTTGCAAGGATTCACATGCTCGACAAAATGACCGGACGTTTGGACTTCCACAGCGACGCTCTTCTGTTGCGCGCCGAGCGCCAGCGTGTGATCGCCAGCAACATTGCCAATGCCGACACCCCCGGCTACGTGGCGCGCGACTTCAATTTCTCCAAGACCTTGCAAGCCGCGCAAAACGAAGGTGGCTCGGTGCGTCAGGCCCTGCAGGCGGCCAGCACCACGCATGCCAACCACATGCCGCTACCTACGGAAAAGTTTGGCAACGACGGCAAGTCGCGCCTGGGCTATTCGCTCAATTCGCAGCCCAGCCTGGACAACAACACCGTCGACCTGGACCGCGAGCGCGCCAACTTTGTCGACAACGCTGTGCGCTATGAAGCCACGCTGCGCTTTTTGAACGGCAGCTCCAAGACCATGCTCAGCGCCATCACCGGCCAGTAAGCCCACTGACGAAAGGATTGATTGCCATGTCCATGTTTTCTATTTTCAGCGTCTCCGGCAGCGCCATCAGCGCGCAATCGCAACGTCTGAACGTCGTGGCCTCCAACCTGGCCAACGTTGATGCCGTAGCCGGCCCCGATGGCGAGTCGTACAAAGCCCGCCAAGTGGTGTTCCAAACCGCACCCATGGGCCCTGAAGGCTCTGCCGGTGTGCAGGTCAAAAGCATCACCGAAGACAACACCCCCGGCCGCCGCGTGCACAACCCCGAGCACCCCTTGGCCGACGAACAAGGCTATGTCACGCATTCGAATGTGAATGCTGTGGACGAGATGGTCAACATGATCTCGGCTTCGCGTTCCTACCAGAACAACGTCGAAGTCATGAACACCGCCAAATCGCTGCTGCTCAAGACGCTGCAGCTGGGCCAATAAGCATTATTGAAAGAAGGCCGACATGGTTTCCGCCGTTTCCTCCACCCACACCACTGCAGCGAACAGCAGCACAGGCTCTGTCACGACCGCTGCGGACATGCAAAACCAGTTTTTGACACTGCTGGTGGCGCAGTTGCAAAACCAAGATCCGCTCAATCCGGTCGACAACGCGCAAATGACTTCGCAGATGGCGCAGATCAGTACCGTCAGCGGCATTGAAAAGCTCAACGACACGGTGCAAAGCGTGACCAGCCAATTCAGCATGATGCAAATGCTGCAAGGCACCAACATGATTGGCCGCACCGTGCTGACCGAGGGTAACACCTTGGCAGGCCTGGGCGAGAACAAATACACCGCCGCTTTCGATTTGTCCGGCCCTGCGGCCAACGCCAAGGTGCAAATCACCACGGCTGCTGGCGAGCTGGTGGACACCATCAATCTGGGCACCGCCGACGCCGGGCGCAACTACTTCTCGTGGGATGGCACAGGCTACCAAGGCGACCCTTCACAGCTGCGCTTCAGCGTTCAGGCCACCAACGGCAACCAGTCGGTGTCGAGCACCACGCTGTCGCCACAAACCGTGATTTCTGCCAGTACTGCCAACGGCAACCTCATGCTGGAGCTGGGCAATGGCGCCAGCATGGCGTACTCCAGCGTCAAGGCCGTGTACTAAACCGCGCACCCACTCACAAAGGAACACACCATGGGCTTTCACCACGCGTTATCCGGCCTGAATGCGGCCAGCAAAAATCTTGACGTCATTGGTCACAACATTGCCAACTCGGGCACCACTGCCTTTAAGTCTTCGCGCGCCGAATTCTCGGAAGCTGTCGCCAGTGCGCTGGGCTCCTCCAGCGGCCAATCCTTTGGTATTGGTGTGACGACAGCTGCGATTACCCAGCAGTTCAAACAGGGCAATTTGAAGCCTACAGGCAACAACCTGGACGTGGCCATCAACGGCAATGGCTTCTTTGTGGTCAAGCAGTTGGATGGCACCGAAGCCTATACCCGCGCTGGTAGCTTCCAGGTGGACCGTGACGGCTATCTGCGCAACGTCCATGGCGACTACATCATGGGCAAAGCGCTGGACCCGCAGACCGGCATGCCTATCGTGTCGGCCAATGAAGACAACAACCTGATCCCCATGCAGTTCATGACCGGCAAATTGCTGCCGGCCAAGCAAACGACGGGTGTCGACATCCATCTCAATCTGGATGCGCGTGCCAACAATGCCGTGGGCGACCCAACGGCTACACCGCCCATTAGCGCTACCCCACGCTCGACCTATGGCACTTCGCTGAACGTGTACGACCAGCAAGGTGCGGCTACGCCCGTCCATATGTACTTTGAAAAGAGTGCGCCCAATCAGTGGAACATCTTTAATGGGCTCGATGATCTGAGCGCTAAGCCACCAGTCATCAACCCGTCGTCAGGCTTCATTCAAATGGATGCCGTGGGTAAGCCAGTTGGCATTGCACAAGCTACAACTTTTGATGCTAATCACACAGCGTTCCCTACGGAATTGACATATACCTTCATGGACGAAGCTACTGGCAAGGTCAAAGAGGCCAAGATCACTCGCGAATGGACATTCACCTACGACCCTAACTTGCCAGCGCCCACCACTCCCGAAGAGATGAAGGCCCGACTGATCTCGGCAACCTATGTCGATAAGTTTGGCGGTACCACTTTGGATGCAAATGATCCTGCATCGTTTGCAGCGTTCAAAGCCACTGCTGTGGACACAGATGCCACCAGCGTCGATTTCAAGCTGACGGTCAAGGTGGATAGCTCAAAGACCAACCCCAATTCGCCTGCACCGTTTGATGTGGCCGTTGACTTGAACCAAATCACGCAGTACGGCGTAGGCTTTACGGTCAGTAAATTGAGCCAAGACGGCTTTCAGGCCGGTCACCTGACCAGCATCAATATTTCGGAAGATGGCTCCATCGTGGCCCAGTACGACAACGGCGTAAAGCAAGCTGAAGGCCGTTTGATGCTGGCCAGCTTCCGCAACGTGCAAGGACTGGCCTCTGTGGGCGGTGATAAGTGGGTCGAAACCCAGGAGTCAGGCTTGGCCAACAAAGACTTTGCCCAGACCGGCATCTTCGGCACGTTGCATTCCAACACACTGGAAGAGTCCAACGTGGACCTGACCGCTGAGCTGGTGGAAATGATGACTGCGCAACGTGCCTACCAGGCCAGCGCCCAGGCCATCAAGACCCAAGACCAGGTGTTCTCGACCTTGGTCAACCTGCGCTAAGCCGCAGCCCCTGAATACACGCATTAGGAGTTCCCATGGACCGCATCATTTACACCTCCATGACCGGCGCCAATGCCGCTGCTCAGCGGCAGGCGGTGCTTTCCAACAATCTGGCCAATGTCTCGACCACGGGTTTCCGTGCCGAGCTGAGCACCTTCCGTTCGGTGCCCTTGCAAGGCCAGGGATCGACCACGCGTGTGTTTGGGCTGGATGCCACGTCGGGCCACCTGGAACAAGCAGGCCCCGCAGTGACGACGGGCAAGAACACCGACATCATGGCCCGCGGCAACGCATGGTTTGCCGTGCAAGGGCTGGATGGTTTGGAAGCCTATACCCGCAGCGGCGCACTGGAAGTGTCGACCCAAGGTCAGCTGGTCACCAGCTCGGGCTTGGCCGTGCTCAACGACGGCGGTGCTCCCGTCGATTTGCCGCAGGACGCGCAAATAAGCTTTGGCAGCGACGGCACCATCATCGCCACGCTGGAAGGCCAGGCGCCTATCAACGTGGGCCGCCTGAAGATGGTGACACCGAACGCCGAGCAGCCATTGGTGCGCGGTGATGACGGCCTGTTCCGCTCGCCCCAGGGCGACTTGCCTGCCGATGCCAACGCCACGCTGATGGCAGGCACGCTGGAAGGCTCGAACGTGAATGCGGTGGAAGCCATGGTCGGCATGATCGCCGCCTCGCGCCAGTTTGAGCAGCAAATGAAGCTGCTGACCACCGCCGAAACCAATGACAAAACGGCCAGCCAACTGCTGAGCTTGAACGGCTAAGCCGCTCGCAACGAACAACGCAAGGAAACTTCGCCATGATGAATTCTCTGTGGATTGCCAAGACCGGCATGACCTCGCAGCAAAACAAGATGGATGTGGTCTCGCACAACCTGGCCAACGTGTCGACCACGGGCTACAAGCGCCAGAACGCCATCTTTGAAGACCTGATGTACCAGAACATGCGCCAAGTGGGCGCGCAGGCCGACGAGCAAAACATGCTGCCCACCGGCATGCATCTGGGCCTGGGTGTGCGCACGGTGGCCACCACCCGCAACTTCACACAAGGCACGCCCACCGAAACCAGCAAAGAGCTGGATGTGGCGATCAATGGCAATGGCTTCTTCCAGATCCAGATGCCCGATGGCACCACGGCCTACACCCGTGACGGCACTTTCACACGCGACTCCAATGGCCAGATGGTGACTTCCAGTGGCTACCCGCTGCTCGATGGCATCACCATTCCTGCGGATGCCACCAAGGTGAGCATCAGCAAGTCAGGCTTGGTCAGCGCCACGATTGCAGGCAATCCTGCGCCCCAGCAGATTGGTCAGCTCAATACGGCTTCGTTTATCAATCCAGCTGGTCTGGAACCGATCGGCGAGAACCTGTACCGCGAAAGCGCGGCTTCGGGTGCACCCCAGGCTGGTCAGCCAGGCACCAACAATCTGGGCACCGTGATGCAGGGCTTTTTGGAAGCGTCCAACGTGAACGTGGTGGAAGAGCTGGTCAGCATGATCCAGACCCAGCGCGCTTACGAAATGAACTCCAAAGCCATTTCCACCAGCGACCAAATGCTGGCCAAGCTCTCGCAGCTGTAATTCACTCTTGATACCAGAGCATCTTCCCTTGGCGTCAAGCCACTTTGCGATACAAAACATATGCAAAGTGGCTTGCTACCTAGGCAAGCTGCTCTCCTTTGCTTTTCCCGGAGCGTTTATGTTCGCCTCTCGCCCCTGTTTCTCCGTTTCTGCCATGGCTCAACACACGCCGCGTTGGGCGCTGTGGAGCGCGGCCAGCCTGGTGATCAGCGGCTGCGCGTTCAACGAACCTCCTCCAGTCGATCTGCACGACAAAACCAATCCTTTGCCTTCGACGGCCATTGTGTCACCGCAAGCCACGGCGCAAAGCACAGGCGGGCTGTTCCAAGCCAACCGCTACCGGCCCCCCTTTGAAAGCCGCCGTGCACGTTTGGTGGGCGATTTGGTGACGATCCAGATTGTTGAGCGCGTGACCGCCAGCCAGCAGTCGTCCTCGACCGTCAACCGCGACAGCAGCATCAGCGGTGGCATCAGCATGTTCCCCTTCCTTACGGGCAACGCCCTGGCCAACGTTACAGGCCGAACCAGCTTGGAAATGGGTAGCGATGCAGACTTCAAAGGCGGCGGTGGCACCACCAGCGCCAACACCTTCAGCGGCGCCATCACAGCGACCGTGGTGGAAGTGCTGCCCAACGGGCATTTGGTGGTCACAGGTGAAAAGCAAATTGGCGTGAACCAGAACGTAGATGTGCTGCGCTTTACCGGCACCATCGACCCCTACCAACTTGCGCCCAACAGCGTGATCAGCTCCACGCAAGTGGCCAATGTGCGCGTAGAGTCGCGCGGCCGCGGCCAGCAAAATTCAGCGCAGGCAATTGGCTGGTTGTCGCGCTTCTTTTTGAGCTTTATCCCTTTCTAAAGCTCTCCAAAATTGGGCAGTATGAAAGTACTGTCCACGCTCTCCACATTCCGCAGCGCACGCCTGGCCCTGGCGTTGCTAGCCCTCAGCGGCGGCATGTTGGCCACTCCAGCCCATGCTCTGCGTATCAAGGAAGTGGCCTCGGTTCAGGGCGTACGGTCCAACCAGTTGACCGGTTATGGCTTGGTCGTCGGCCTCGACGGCACGGGTGACCAAACCACCCAGATGCCTTACACCACCCAAACCCTGTCGAACTACCTGCAGCAAATGGGCATCACCCTGCCTGCTACGGCCAACACCAACAATCTGCAGCTCAAAAACGTGGCGGCCGTGATCGTCACTGCCGAGCTGCCCGCCTTTGCCCAGCCCGGCCAGCACATTGACATCAATGTCTCGTCCATGGGCAACGCCAAGTCGCTCAAAGGTGGCACGCTGATCACCACACCGCTGCGTGGCGCCGATGGCGAAATCTACGCATTGGCCCAAGGCAATTTGGTGGTCGGCGGCGCAGGCGCGTCGCAAGGCGGCTCCAAAGTACAGATCAACCACTTGAGCGCAGGACGCATTCCGCAAGGCGGCCAGGTCGAGCGCGCTGTGCCCACGCCCATCAACGATGGCGACACCATCAAGCTGGGCCTGAACACCACCGATTTCCAGAC
>JBJEZV010000081.1:2778-4773 GCA_051887595.1 Comamonas sp. | reverse complement strand
TTTAATCCCACCCAGTCGCTGGCCACGGACATCAATTCGCTCAACAGCCTGAAAAACCAGGGCCAGTCCAACTCGCCCCAGGCCGTGCGCGAAGCGGCCAAGCAGCTTGAATCGCTGTTCATGCACGAGATGATCAAGAGCATGCGCCAGGCGACGATGAAAAGCGGGCTGATGGAAAACGACAGCAGCAAGCTGGCCGATTCCATGATGGACCAGCAGTTGTCGGTCTCCATGTCGGGCCTGCCCGGTGGGCTGTCGGATGCGATCACCGCGCAAATTGCCCGCTCCATGGGCCTGGACCCCAGCGAAGCTGGCGTGAGCGCCACCGTAGGCATTGGCGGCAGCGGAGGTGGCGGCAGTTTCAGCATCCCCTCGACCGTGAGCTTTGCAGGTCGTTCACCGCGCTACCCCGGACTGTCTGGGGCTGCGCCTTTGGGCGGCAGCACCGCGTTTTTGGATGCTTATGCTCCCTCGCCCAAGGGGCGCGACCAGTTCGTGCAATCGCACAGCGCCGCCGCCGAACGCGTAGCGCGCGAAAGCGGCATTCCTGCAGCCTACATGCTCGGCCAAGCCGGCCACGAAACCGGCTGGGGCAAGAGCGAAATCCGTGGCGACAACGGCAGCAATTCTTTCAACCTGTTCGGCATCAAGGCCGGCGGCAGTTGGAAGGGCAAAGTGGCCGAAATCACCACCACCGAATACGTCGATGGCATTCCCCGCAAGGTCAAGGCCAAGTTCCGCGCTTACGACTCGTATGAAGAGTCGTTCCGCGACTACGCACGCCTGATCACGGAGAACCCACGTTACGCCAAAGCCGTGCAAAGCACGGGCAGTGCCAAGGCCTATGCCAGCGCACTGCAATCGGCGGGTTATGCCACCGATCCTCTTTACGCCACCAAGCTGTCGCGCGCCATTGAAAGCGCACGCAATGCACAGCAGGGCACCCAAGGTTAAAGCTGTAGAAAGTTAGATCATGAGCTTAATGAATGTCGGCGTCTCGGCCCTGTTGGCCAACCAAAGCGCCCTGACGACCACCAGCCACAACATCGCCAACGTCAACGTTCCCGGCTATTCGCGCCAGACCTTGGTGATGACTCCCCAAAAGGGCCAGAACACGGGTTCAGGCTATATCGGCCGTGGGGTGATCGCCAACACCGTGGTGCGTCATGTGGATGAGATGCTCAACAAGCAGGCCAACGCCGCTACGGCGGTGAGCACGTCTGATGCAGCGCGCTACCAGTTGCTCAATCAGATGCAAGAGGTTTTCTCGGGTGGCCAAAGCGGTTTAGGCGCAGGCATCAACGACATGATGAATGCCTTTGTGGATGTGGCTTCGGCGCCGACCGATTCGACCGCCCGCAGTGTGGCCCTCACGCGCATGAACGAATTGGCTGCACGATTCAATGCCGCGGCAGATACGCTGGACGAATTGGACTATTCGGCCAAGCAGCAAATCCTCAACAACATCACCACGGTCAATACGCTGAGCGCGCAAATTGCCAGCCTCAATGGCCAGATCAGCCGTTCGCTGGCCAGCGGCCACACGCCCAACGATTTGCTGGATGCGCGCGACCAGCTGGTGCGCGACATCAACACCTATGTGCAGACCACACAAGTGCCCACCGGCGACGGCATGGTGAACTTGTTCATTGGCGGCAGCCAAGCGCTGGTCATGGGTATGCAGTCCACTGAACTGAGCACCCGCGAAACCAAGGAATACCCCGGCAGTGAAAAGCTGTCGCTGTACTTTGGTGACGGCAACAGCAATGCCGTAGAACTGACCGCTGCCATGGTTGGCGGTGGTTCGATTGCGGGCTTGCTCAAGTTCAACAACGAAGACTTGGTCGAAGGGCGCAACCTGCTGGGCCGTTTGGCCATGGTGGTAGCCAATGAGCTCAACGACCAAAACAAGCTGGGTCTGACGCTGGCAGGCGTGGCAGGCAAGGACTTGTTTGACTTCAAGACCACCACCCCGGGCTACAGCAATATTCGTGG
>JBJEZV010000081.1:1256-2678 GCA_051887595.1 Comamonas sp. | reverse complement strand
AGCGCTGGCGATACAGTCGCCGTGCACAACGCCTTGGATCTGGGCGAAGGCTTCAAGCTCAACGCTGGCAACGCGCAAGCATTTTTGGCTTTACGCGACCAGCCTGTGTTTGACAACGGCACCACCTTGAGCGATGGCTTTGCCGGCACCATGGCCGTCATAGGTACGCGTACGCAAAGCGCGCGCTATGCGGCGGAGTTGTCGTCCACGCTGGCAAAAAGCTTGGATGCTGAACGCTCTGCCGTCTCAGGCGTCAATCTGGATGAAGAAGCTGCACGCTTGCTGCAGTACCAGCAGGCCTACCAGGCATCGGCCAAGATCATCCAGACCGCACAGACGCTGTTTGACAGCGTACTCAACGTCATTGGGCGTTAATTCATCGCAGGGATAGGACGACACCATGAGCATCCAACGCATGGGCACGGCCCACATGTATGACCGCACCATCACCAATATCAACAAGCAGCAGTCTGAATTGGCGCTGCAGATGGAGCACGCCACAGCAGGTAAGCGCGTCATCCGCGCCAGCGACGACCCAGTAGCGGCCGCACAGGCCGAGCGTGCGCGCAACCGCATGTCCCGCATTGAAAGCGACCAGCGTGTGCTGGATGCGCAGGTCAGCACCATCAGCTATGCAGAAGCTACGCTGGGCGAGATCAACAGCGCCTTGCAGCAGTTCCGCGAACTGACCGTGCAAGCAGGCAATGCCTCGTACGACGATACCCAGCGCGATGCCATTGCGCAGCAGCTCATCAGCCTGCGCGACCAAATTGCCAGCTACACCAACCGCAAAGACAGCAATGGCTTGCCGCTGTTCCGTGGTTTGGACACCAAGTCGGAAGTGCCTTTCCCTGCGGAACAATCGGGCATTCATTCCGGTCAGGTGAATGCGGGTGAATATTCCATCACCAACGCCCTCAACGGCGCATATGCTTTTTTCGATGTAGCTCCGGGTAATGGTGTGTTTAGCCTTTCAGTTCCACCCGCTGGTTTTGGCATTGATGATGGCGCTACTTCCCATCCTGCCAACAAAGGCAAGGTGTGGGCAGATGTCGGTACGATCACCAACCCCGCCGCAGCGGCGGCAGCACCGAATGACTGGATGATCGTCTTTGAAAAAGACGAGACCAATCCCGATGCAGTGATGGAGTACAAGGCTTATGACCGTGCTGCGTACGAAACCTATCTCCAAGAACTCGCTGCAGACCCAACAACTGCCACTAAGCCCACTGCCTCGGCCAGCGGCCCCTATGTCGCCAATCGTGCCGTTGAGATCAATGGCATGACGCTCAACCTCAAAGGCACACCTGAGTCGGGCGACAGTTTGCTGGTAGAACGCGTGACGGAATCCGAACAGCCGCGCCTGTCCGTCTTCCAGGTTATGGACCAAGCCATCACCGCCATCACCACCAAATCCAAAGA
>JBJEZV010000081.1:0-1156 GCA_051887595.1 Comamonas sp. | reverse complement strand
TGCAGTCGTACGCCTCGATCCAGAAGCTGTCGCTGTTCAATTACATCGGCTAAGCTGGTGCTGACTGTTTGACCTGCAGGGCTTAAGCCGTGGAATTTGTTCTCAATGCTTTGGTGATGGGCTACCGCCCGCTGTGGAATGCACAGCGCCAGTTGTCTGCCGTGCAGCTGTTTTTGCACGACAGTCCAGACACGCCCGCCGACTCCGCCCATTTGCTGCGCATCGTGCGTGACATGTGGGCGCCGACATCGCCCATGCTGCTGCTGTCGCCGCAGTCCCCTGCCTTGCTGCAGTCACTGCTCTCGCACATCACGCCCAGCCCACACTGGGCGCTGGAAGTGCGCGGCGACTGGCTCAACACCCATCCCGCACTCGCCCCGCTGGCCATGCAGGTGGCGGCGCAAGGCGTGCGCTTGGTGTGGCGTGGCGCGCTGGCCGATCGTCCTGAGCCCCTGCACGACGACCTGTACTACAGCCACCTCTACCGCTTGCAAGCCCGCGAGGCACTGCACTTGGTGCACACCCAAGCAACGGCGTCTGGCGAGCCCACGCCCTTGGCACAGCACATGCTGGAAGACGTGCACAGCCAAGCGCTGGCCCGCGCCAGTTTGGACCATCTGGGCGTGCGCGCGATTGCGGGCTGGCCCACCGAAGATGTGCTGCACCGCATGCGTGGCGCACGAGTGCTCCACCCTTCACATCTGCATGTCACGCGCTTGTTGCAAGCCGTGGATGCTGATCAGTCGCTGGAGACCTTTGAAGACATCTTGAGCGAAGACCCGCTGCTGGCCTACCGCTTCATGCTGTATGCCAACTCCGCCGCACTGGGCGCACGCAATCCCATCAGTTCGCTGCGCCGCGCACTGGTCATGCTGGGATACAGCACGCTCAAAGCATGGCTGAGCAGCCAGCTGGAGCACGCCAGCCACGAGCTGGATTTGCAGCCCATTCGCATGTCTACCGTTATGCGCGCGCAACTGACAGCGCAGCTGCTCGATGCGGGCGTGAGCCAGGAGCTGCGCAGCGAGGTCTATCTGTGCGGCTTGTTTGCGCAACTGCACGAAGTGCTCGACGAGTCCGCTGAAACCACCCTCACGCGGCTGCCGCTGTCCGAGCGCATTCCCGAAGCCGTGATCCGAGGCCAAGGCCCTTATGC
>JBJEZV010000080.1:0-2061 GCA_051887595.1 Comamonas sp. | reverse complement strand
GCGGCCCAAAATTTCAGGAATCAGATCGCGTGCAATATCGGTTTCACGGCCCGTGGTGCTCAGTTGCTGGAACCAAGCGCGCAGTTCACTCACCGACATCTGCGCCAGCTGCGTGATGCTGTGGCCATGGAAACTCACGGCCCGCGCACGCGCGTTCAGGCGGGTGCCTTCGCAGGTCGGGCAAGTGCATTCTTCGAGGTCTTCGACCTCGTTGGCCGTCAGTGTGAGCTCGCGGCCACGGTTGTCTTCGGCCAGGGTGCTGTCGTCATAGACCTTGCGCTGGTCCTTGGTCAGTTTCACGCCCGTGCCTACGCAGTCGGGGCACCAGCCGTGCTTGCTGTTGTAGCTAAACAGGCTGGGTTCTAGTTCGGAATAGCTGGTCGCGCAAATCGGGCAGGCGCGCTGGGTCGAATAGACCTGCAATGTGCCCACGCCCTTGCCTTGTTCAGGGGAGGCGATGGCACTTTCCAGGTTGTCGATGCCTGAGAGCACATGCACCACGCCCTTGCCGATTTCCAGCGTTTTGGCGAGTTGGGCGCGCAGCTCTTTTTCGTTCGATGCCGTGACCTTGACGCTGGCCACGGGCAACTCAATCGTGTGCTCCTTGAAGCGATCCAGGCGCGGAAAGCCGGTGGTCGGCAGGAAGGCGCCATCCACGCGCAAATGCGTGTAGCCCTTGGGGCGTGCCCAGTCAGCCAGCTCGGTGTAGACACCCTTGCGATGCACCACCAGCGGCGCCAGCAGCCCAATGTGCTGCCCCTTGAACTGGCTGAGCAGTTGCGCGGCAATGCGCTCGGGCGTTTGCGGCTCCACGGCTGCGCCATCGTGCACGCAGTGCTGGGTGCCCAGCTTCACATACAACAGGCGCAGAAAGTGCCAGACCTCGGTGGTTGTACCCACCGTGGACTTGCGGCCCCCACGCGAGAGGCGCTGCTCAATCGCGACGGTAGGCGGAATGCCCCAGACAGCATCGACCTCTGGGCGGCCAGCAGGCTGCACGATGGAGCGCGCATAGGCATTCAGCGATTCGAGGTAGCGGCGCTGGCCTTCGTTGAACAGAATGTCAAACGCCAGCGTGGATTTGCCCGACCCGGACACGCCGGTCACGACATTGAACTTGCCGCGCGGAATGTCCACACTCAGGCCTTTGAGGTTGTGCTCGCGGGCGTTGACAATCTCAATGGCATTTTTGCGGTCCGGCGACTGGCGAGGCGGCACGCGCAACTCTTTGCGGTAGAGCATGGGCGCCACTTCTTCCACCAATTGCCCACCCACGCCCATGGCCAGGTCGTATTCACGCAGGGCCTGCGCAGTGTGAGAGCCGGGCACTTGGCGCACTTCTTCCGGCGTGCCTTGGGCCACGATTTGACCACCTCCGTCGCCGCCTTCAGGGCCGAGGTCAATGAGCCAGTCACTGGCGCGAATCACGTCGAGATTGTGCTCGATGACGATCAAGCTGTTGCCTGCTTCGAGCAGCTTGCGCAACGCGCGCATCAGCTTGGCAATGTCCTCAAAGTGCAGGCCCGTCGTGGGCTCGTCAAACAGGAACAATGTGCCTTTGCGCGCAATCTTTTGTTTGGACTTGGACGCCGTTTTGGCGGCTTCGGCGAGGAAACCGGCAAGCTTCAAGCGCTGGGCTTCACCACCCGACAGTGTGGGCACCGGCTGCCCCAATTTGACGTACTCCAAACCCACATCGACGATGGGCTGCAGGGCACGAATCACATCGGCATCTTGCGCAAACAGCAGGGCGGCTTCAGCCACGGTCAGCTCCAGCACATCGGCCACATTCAGAACACGCTCTTTGCGTTCCAGCGTGACTTCCAGAATCTCTGTGCGATAGCGGCTGCCGTTGCAATCCGGGCAACGCAGGTAGACGTCAGAGAGGAATTGCATCTCCACATGCTCAAAGCCCGAACCGCCGCAGGTGGGGCAACGGCCATCGCCGCTGTTAAAGCTGAACTTGCTGGCCGTATAGCCACGCTGCGCGGCCAGTGGCGCCAGCGCAAACAGTTCGCGGATGCTGTCCCACGCGCCTACGTAGGAGACAGGGTTGGAGCG
>JBJEZV010000079.1:8283-17188 GCA_051887595.1 Comamonas sp. | reverse complement strand
ACTTGGCTACGAACCAAGGGGTCGTGGGTTCGATTCCTGCCAGCCGCACCAGATTTGAAGCCTCAGAAACGAAAGTTTCTGAGGCTTTTGTCTTTGTGGATAGCCATTGATTGTGGATGCGTTGAAAAGATTTTTTCAGCGATCGCAAACCTAGGGTTATTGCTAGTGCTATAATTGATAGCTTAGCGGCTGTAGCTCAGCTGGATAGAGTACTTGGCTACGAACCAAGGGGTCGTGGGTTCGATTCCTGCCAGCCGCACCAATTTGAAGTCCTGATATCGCAAGGTATCAGGACTTTTTGGTTTGTAGGTTGTTGCTGCAATGGCAACGCTTTTTTGTGTGAAGATTCGGCCATGAACAAGGCTTTCACCAAGGAATTCGACGGGCAAGAGGACGACGACGATTTGCCCAGCTTGCCCGCCATTCCCAAGGGCAGCAAAAACTATATGACCCCCCAGGGCTACCAGACGCTCAAAGCCGAGCTGCTGGAGCTGATCGACAACGAGCGCCCCAAGATCGTCGAGATCGTGCACTGGGCTGCCAGCAATGGCGACCGCTCGGAAAATGGCGACTACCTGTACGGCAAGAAACGCTTGCGCGAGATTGATCGGCGCATTCGCTTTCTGACCAAGCGCTTGGAAATTGCGGAAGTGGTGGACCCGTCGGTGCACCACGGCAGTGAACAGGTGTTTTTTGGCGCTACGGTGACGTATGCCGACGACGAAGGCGTGGAGCGCACGATCACCATCATGGGCATTGATGAGGCCGACAGCAGCCGCAATCAGGTCAGCTGGATTGCTCCGGTCTCGCGCGCTTTGCTCAAGGCCAAGATTGGTGATGAGGTGCCGCTGCCCACGCCTGCAGGCGTGCGCATGCTCGAAGTGCTGGATGTGGCGTATCCGCAGCCGGGTGCTGCGTCTTCAGCGATTTAGCCTTTAAAGCCACTTTTAAGAGCACTTTCCCATGGATAAATAAGGCTTTGCGATAGTTTGATATCGCAAAGCCTTGTCTATCAAAGGGAAGGTGCTTTGTTTTTAGGAGAGAAGGGGCGTTTAAGCTTGCGGCAGGATGCGCTCGGCACGCACCACGGTGGGAATCCGGCGCAGGCTGCGCAGGGCAGACTCCACATGCGCGCGGTCATGCACCGACACCGCAAAGCGCAGCTCCGTGGTTTGCATGGCCACTTCGTCGTCCATGTCCAAACGGCGAATGTCGACATTGGCATTGCTCAATTCGGTCGCCACGCGCGCCAGCACCCCTTTTTGGTTGTGGATGACCACGCGCAAGCTGGTGGTGTAGAGCTTTTGTGCACTGTCTTCCGACCATTCCACGGGCACGAAGCGCTCGCTGTCGGTGGACTGCAGGCGCTTGGCATGGATGCACAGTGCGTTGTGTACATGCAGACCATCGCCACGACCTAAATACGCCAAGATGGCATCGCCCGGCACAGGGCCACAGCATGGCGCATAGCGCACGGAGGCATTGGTGCTGCCATCCAGCAGCATGGTGCCTTGGCTGATTTTGTCCTGGCGGCCAAAACGCTCTTGCGTCAGCAGCACGGCATCGGGGCGCTGGCCTTGGCTGGACAGCTCCGTCATAAAGTGGCGTGCCACCCAGCCAGCGGCTTGGCGGCCCATGCCGATATCGGTGAGCAACTCGTTGCTGCTGGCGCTGCTGGTTTTGCGCAGCACCGCATCCCACAGCAGCTGGTTGGCGTCATCTTGCGTGGGAATCTGGGCAATGCCTTCTTCACGCAGCGCCTGCGTCAGCAGCTTCTCGCCCAATACGACAGACTCGGACTGCGCCGTGGTCTTGAGGTAATTGCGAATCTTCGAGCGCGCACGGCCGGTTTTGACAAAGCCCAGCCACACGGGATTGGGGTTGGCGTTGTCGTCGGTGATGATTTGCACCACATCGCCGCTTTTGAGCTCGGTGCGCAAGGCTGCCGGCTCGCCATTGATCAGCGCCGAGGTCGTGTGGTGGCCAATATTGCTGTGGATGGCATAGGCAAAGTCAACCACCGTAGCACCACGCGGCATGGCCATGATCTTGCTCTTGGGCGTGAACACGTAGATGGAATCTGGAAACAGATCCACCTTAACGTTGTCCCAGAACTCCGTGGCGTCATTGGTCTCGTTTTGGATGTCTAGCAGCGACTGCAGCCACTGCGTATTCAGCCCGTCTTGGTTGCCCTGGGCTTGGTAGAGCCAGTGCGCGGCAATGCCTGCTTCTGCCACGATGTGCATGGCTTCGGTGCGGATCTGGAACTCAATGCTCACGCCCGAAGGGCCGACCAGCGTAGTGTGGAGCGATTGGTAGCCATTGCTTTTGGCAATGGCAATGTGGTCTTTGAACTTGCCGGGCACGGGTTTGTAGAGCTGGTGCAGCAGGCCCAGGGCGCTGTAGCAATCGCCCACCGTGGGCACGATGATGCGAAAGCCGTAGATGTCGGTGACCTGCGCAAACGTCAAGTGATTGCGCAGCATCTTTTGGTAGAGCGAGTACAGCGTGTTCTCGCGCCCGGTGATGCGCACCTGCATTTGCGCGCGGGCAAACTCGGCCGTAATTTCGTTTTGCACGCGCTGCACCAGATCGTGGCGGCGAGCACGCGATTTGCTGATGGCTTTTTCCAGCGTGGCATAGCGCCATGGACGCTGGTAGTGAAACGACAGATCTTGCAGCTCGCGGTAAGTTTGGTTCAGCCCCAAACGGTGCGCAATGGGCGCGTAGATTTCCAGCGTCTCCGACGCAATGCGGTTCCACTTGCTGCGCGGCATGTCGCCCATGGTGCGCATGTTGTGGGTGCGGTCTGCCAGCTTGATGAGGATGACGCGCACGTCCTTGGCCATGGCCAACAGCATCTTGCGAAACGACTCGGCCTGGTTTTCTTCGCGGGTGTTGAAGTGCAGCTTGTCGAGCTTGGTCAGGCCATCAACCAAATCCGCCACCACGCCGCCAAAGCGCCCGACCAAATCTTGTTTGGTGATGCCGCAGTCTTCCATGGCGTCATGCAGCAGCGCAGCCATGAGCGCGGCCGCATCAAGCTTCCACTGCGCGCAAATGGTGGTAACCGCAATGGGGTGGGTGATGTAGGGGTCGCCGCTGCTGCGCCACTGGTTGGTGTGGGCCTGATCGGCATATTGCCAAGCTTGGCGCACCAGTTCGATGCCTTCGAGCGGAAGATAACTCAAGTGCTCGAGCAGGCGGTCAAAGTGCGCTGCAGAAACGCGAGCCGCAGCAGCCAGACGTGCGTCCAGTGTCACGTCTGGCGAAGGTCGGGGGGTGTCATCTGTTTTGGAAGTGAAAGCCGCGTTCATACCCTAAATGTATCGCGGGAAAGCGGGGAGTGACATAGTAAAAAAAAAGCACCGCGATACGGTGCTTCTATTGTCTGTTCAGACAGACACTTTGCGTCAAAGCCGGGGCTTTAGCCTGGGACTTTTTTCAGCATTTCCAGGCCAACTTTGCCTTCTGCGATTTCGCGCAGGGCAGTGACGGCAGGCTTGTTCTGGCACTCCACCTTGGGGGTGTGGCCTTGGCTGAGCATGCGGGCGCGGTAGGTCGCAGCCAGCACCAGCTGAAAGCGGTTAGGGATCTGCTCCAGGCAATCTTCAACAGTGATGCGTGCCATCTGGGTACTCCGGGGTGTTCAGGAAAGGTTGAGCGATTCAAACACGTCGGCGCGCAGGCGGCGCTGGGAAACGTATTTCAGACGTTGAGCGTGAATGATTGCTTTCAGGTCGAAGAGCGCGCTCTCAAACAATTCGTTAATTATAACGAAGTCAAATTTTGCAACCTGTGCCATCTCGACTTCGGCATTCTTCATCCGAAGGTCAATCACATCAGGTGCATCTTCGCCGCGATTTTCTAGGCGCGAGCGCAGCTCTTCCCAGCTGGGCGGTAAAACGAAAATCAGCACAGCCTGAGGAAACGACTCACGCACTTGCAAAGCGCCTTGGTAGTCGATTTCCAGCAGTACGTCTTCGCCGTTGATGAGGCGGTCTTCAATGCCTTTTTTGGACGTGCCATAGCGCTTGCCGTGGACGTTGGCCCATTCCACAAAGGCGTTGTTGGCCACCATGGCGTCAAACTCTTGCTCCGAGGCAAAGAAGTATTCGCGGCCGTGCTTTTCTTGGCCACGCGGTGCACGTGTGGTGTGCGAGACAGAAGGATAGACGCGTGCGTCAAATGAACGCAGCGCCTTGACCAGGCTGGATTTACCTGCTCCGCTAGGAGCTGCCACGACAAAGAGGTTTCCGGGTTGTTGCATAAAAACGGAGGTCGTTGGCGACCTTGCAAAAAGGGCGCTCGCGCGCCCTGTGGTGTTACGTTTGTTATTCGATGTTTTGCACTTGTTCGCGCATTTGCTCGATCAGCACCTTCATGTCGACGCTGATGCGCGTCAAATCCAAAGCTGCCGATTTAGAGCCCAGCGTATTCGCTTCGCGGTGCATCTCCTGGATCAAGAAATCCAGACGCTTGCCGATTTCGCCGCCCTTTTTCAGCAGGCGCTCGACTTCGTCAAGGTGCGAATTCAGACGGGTGATCTCTTCCGCCACATCAATGCGAATGGCAAAAGCTGTGGCTTCGGACAGAGCGCGCTCACGGGCAGCTTCCGGTGCAACTTGGCCTTCGGTCAAGCCCATGGCTTCTTGCCAGCGCTCCAAAAAGCGTTGGCGCTGTTGCTCCACCAGTTGAGGCACCAAGGGTTCAGCCTGTGCTGCCAGTTCACGCAGCTGGCCGACGCGGTCTTTGAGCATATCGGCCAAGCGCTTGCCTTCACGGGCACGGGCATCGGTCAAAGCATCGATGGCGGCTTCTGCCAACGATGGGACCACGGATTGCCAATCCACCTGAACGGCGCTGCTGCCACCGGCCAAACGCAGGGCGTCAGACACCGACAAGGCCTTGGCATCAGGCAGCCAAGCCTGCACCATGTCTTGCACGGCCTGCATGCGTTGCAGCAAAGCTGGAGTGGGCTGGGGCAGCGAGGCCGAAGCATCGACATCGATGGCGGCGCGCACTTCCACTTTGCCGCGCTTGAGGCGCTGGGTCAGCAAGCTGCGCAGAGCGGGCTCTTGGCTGCGCAGTTCATCGGGCAAACGGAACGTCAAGTCCAAAAAACGGCTGTTGACGGCGCGGATTTCCAGGCCCACGCGCACATTAGGCGCAGCGGTGGAGTCCTCAGTGGTTGCCGGTGTGTGTTGAACACTGGCATATCCAGTCATGCTGTAAACGGGCATTGGACGCTTCTTCGGTTGCTTTCAATGGGCTGATTATCCGGGTTCCGACCCAACCTTGAGAGTTACCTGCAAAAAATGTCCATCCCAAGCATTGGAATGCGTGGCTTGCAGCGCCAATGGGTGCAATGTATGAGGGCGCAGGGATTTGCTCTTTGACGCACACTTGGCGCTTTGGCTGCAGAGCGCGCTCTGCAGGCCTTGTCTGTTTGACTGTGGAACGATCCGCCGCGGCACTGTGAGTTGGCGGTGGTGGCCCAGCACTTGAACCCAACTTTCCCATGAAAATTGTTCTTGCATCTAACAACCGCGGCAAATTGGCCGAGCTGCAATCCATGTTTGCGCCTTTGGGCGTGGAGCTGGTGTGCCAAGGTGATTTGTTTGAAGGCGAAGCGCCTGAACCCTACGGCACCTTTGTGGAAAACGCCCTGAGCAAAGCGCGCTTTGCGGCTGAGAAAACCGGCTTGCCTGCGATTGCTGATGATGCGGGCCTGTGTGTCGATGCCTTCGGTGGTCAGCCCGGCGTGGACACCGCGTACTACTGCACGCACTACGGCTACGAAAAAAGTGACGCCAACAACGTCACCTGCCTGCTGGAAAACCTTGCGGGCCAAAGCAACCGCAAGGCAGCCATGGTGAGTACCTTGGTCGGAGTGCGCCACCCCAAAGACCCAGAGCCTTTGATTGCTGTGGGCCGTGTGAATGTGGAAATCGCCAATGAGCGCCGTGGCAGCAATGGTTTTGGTTTTGACCCGGTGCTGATCATTCCCGAGGTCGGCAAGACATTTGCGGAGATGGCGCCCGAGTTCAAGAACGACCACAGCCACCGTGGCCGCAGCACGCGCGCCATGATGGAACTGCTGCGCAGCAGCTGGCTGGTTTGAGCAGGCATGAGCATCCCGATTCATTTTGCGGGCAGTGAACCGCACATTGGCCAAGCACCGAAAGATGTGCAGCACTACATGCGCATGGGCACATTGGCGCTGCCTGCTTTGCCGCCGCTGTCGCTGTACATCCATTTGCCGTGGTGCCTCAAGAAATGCCCCTATTGCGATTTCAATTCGCACGAACAGCGCGGCAGCAGTGAAGGCGGTGTGCCTGAGCAGCGTTATATCGATGCGCTGATGGCCGATCTGGAGGCCAGCTTGCCCTTGATTTGGGGCCGCACCGTGCACAGCGTGTTCATCGGTGGGGGCACGCCCAGCTTGTTCAGTCCTGAGAGCATTGACCAGCTGATTGCCGGGCTGCGTGCGCGCCTGCGCATGGAGCCGGACTGCGAAATCACCATGGAGGCCAATCCCGGCACTTTTGAAAAAGACCGCTTCAAAGCTTTCCGCCATGCGGGCGTCACGCGATTGTCGATTGGCGTGCAAAGCTTTGATGACCGCTTTTTGCAAGCCTTGGGCCGCGTGCACAACGGCGAGCAGGCCAAGGCTGCCGTGCAAGAGGCCGCGCAGGCGTTTGAGACGTTCAACCTCGACATCATGTACGCCCTGCCGGGGCAGACGGAAGCGGATTTGGTGAAGGACTTGGATACGGCGCTGAGTTTCAAGCCGCCACACATCTCCATCTACCACCTCACGATCGAGCCCAACACTTACTTTGCCAAGTTCCCACCCGTGGTGCCAGAAGAAGACACTGCCTATGACATGCTCGACCGCATCACCGCCATGACGGGCGCGGCCGACATGCGCCGCTATGAGATTTCGGCCTATGCGCGCGATGGCCATCAGTGCTTTCACAACACCAATTACTGGCAGTTTGGCGACTACCTGGGCATTGGTGCAGGCGCGCACGGCAAGCTCAGCTTTGCGCACCGCATCGTGCGGCAGGTAAAGATTCGTGATCCACAGCGCTATATGGATGCGGCATTGGCAGGCCGTGCGCTGGCTAGCGACGAGGATGTGCGCCGCAAGGATTTGCCGTTTGAGTACATGCTCAACGCGTTGCGATTGCGAGAGGGCTTTGCGCTGCAGGACTATAGAGATCGCACAGGTTTGCCGTTGAGCACCATTCAGCCTGCACTGGACGAGGCGCTGCGCAAGGGACTGTTGGTACGCACCGGCGATCGCGTGCAGCCGACCGAGCGCGGCTTTGATTTTTTGAGCGATTTGCAAGCGCTGTTCCTGGGCGAGGAATGAGCGACTGAAGCCACGTGCTCTATAAAAGAAAGCGCCCAACCCGGGCGCTTTCTTGTTTTGCAATACTTTTATATTGCAATTGCACTTCTATCAGAGGGATGGTGCTTGTAAAAGCGCAGCAGTGCTTTAGCCGCAGCGTGCAGCGATGATGCGGCCTGTGGCGTCAACTTCCAGGTTTAGGCGCTCGGCATTGAACTCGCGGGTAGTGGGCTGGCCGGGGCGCAGCACGCGCACCACATAGGCACCGGCGCGCTTGCGCGCTTCGGCCACGTTGTGTTCGGTATTAGTTTTCCCCACGGCCCACTGCGCGCCTTGGGCGTTGCAGCGTTCGATCGGGCGCGGCGCAGGCGCGGAGCCTGCAGTGGTGCCGCCAGAGCTGGGGCTGCTGGAAGGAAATACGGTACAGCCAGAGATCAGTAGCACGGCAGCCGCAGCAGTCGTCAAAAAGAGATGGCGCATCACAAAGTTTCCTTGATATGTAACAACGGGCACAGCTTACCGTGGCGCAGCGCGCTCAAGGTGTCAGTCTTGTGACGCAATGTATCGTAGTCAACGGCGCGGCTGCTGGTAGACCTGGGTGTCGATGCCCAAATGGCGTGCCTTGGTTTCAGTCACTTCAGCTTGGCGGCGGCTGTCGAAGGGCCCGATGCGCAAGCTGGTCACAGGGCCTTTGGCCGTGGATGTGTCATAGCGCGTAAACGCAATGCCAGCCTGGCTCAGCAGCCGTGCGGTGCGTTCGGCGTTGGAAAGCTGCGCATAGGCACCGGCACTCACATAGAACTTGCCCGGCGCAGGCGGCGTGGTGCTGGGCGCAGGCATGGCATAAGGCGCGAGCTGCGGGGCCGGCTCGGGTGTGGGCTCGATGTCATCGACCTCGAACAGGTGGTAGGGCAGTCCGCTGGACTCGCTGGCACTGGAGCGCACGGCCGGGATGTTCAGCTGCGGCGCACCCACGGCGGCCTTGGGTTCAGATTCGGGGGCATCGTCAGACCAGTCCCAATGCTGGCTGATCCACCACAAGGCGCCCAGTGCCAGCACGGCCGCTTGCACGGCAACCACGGTTTGCACCCAGGATTTGCTGACGGCATGCGCGCCCAGACTCAGCCGCGCCAGCTCCAGTGATGAGGAGCTGGTCAGCGCATCAATGGTTTTGTCGCGCACATGGTGGTAGTACAGCCCGTTGGCCAGATAACCGGGAATGGCATACAGCATCAACAAGGCCAGAGCGATCACACCTTTTTCCACGAGCGCTGGAACCTGGCCATGAATACCACCCCACCACAGCATCACCAGTGCGCAGACCAGCCCGATATAGGTCAGCGCAGGCCCCCACAGCTTGCGGGCCAGCAGCCATGCAAGGGTGAAAAATGCGGCGCCGCTGTTCCAGGTGGGCGCCGTCTTGCCCAAGCTTTCAAAGTACTGGAACTGCTGTTCGTAATACTTGGCGTTGACGGGCCCCACACTGAGGCCGTACAGCTGCGTCATGATGCCGCCGTCTGCACGCCGTGGCGCAGTGCCTGTAGG
>JBJEZV010000079.1:5763-8183 GCA_051887595.1 Comamonas sp. | reverse complement strand
CGTACAGCTGCGTCATGATGCCGCCGTCTGCACGCCGTGGCGCAGTGCCTGTAGGAGATTTGCTTGCCGGTGTGAGAGGTTGGGCTGACATGCGGGCAATTGTTGCATGAGCTTTGGGCCTCGCAAGTCGCCGTTGGGAATGTCAAACAATGTCGGCAATGGGGCGGTCTGGTACTGGCAATGGAAGTGGCAATCCACTGCTTGCTTGCCAGGCTTTTACACTGGCGGTTTTTCGTGTGTCTGCGCCGGGATGGTGGTGCAGCACCTTTCAGAGGCAGGGCCATGCTCTGCATAGATTGAGTCAGTGCGTATGCAAAAACAACACGAATGGCAGTTTTTCCGGGCTGGAGGGGTGGATCAGGTACTGATCCGCACAGGGGCCGACATCGCCCATATTGGGCAGCTGGATCAGAAGCTGTGGGTGGCGCTGGCCTGCCCCACACGCGGCATTGAATTTGACAGCGCTACGCTGGATTTGATTGACCACGATGCCGATGGCCGTATTCGCGCGCCTGAACTGGTGGCTGCTTGCGAATGGGCAGTGTCGATGGTGCGCGACCCTGATGTGCTGGCGCGTGGCTCGGATGTGTTGCAACTGGCGGAACTGCGCACCGATACCGAAGCTGGTCAGGCCATGCACGAAGAAGCCCAGCGCATCTTGGCGTTGTCAGGCCGAGCTGATGCAACTGCGGTGTCGCTGGCCGATGTGCAGCAACGCTTGGCCTCACTCAATGCCATGCCCTTCAATGGCGACGGCATTTTGAACCCCGCCACCTTGGGCGATCACCCAGAGTTGGCAGCGCTGGTGGCGCGCATCATGGCCGATTACGGCGCTTCCACTGGTTGCGACGGTCAGCCTGGCTTGGGTCGTGCGCAGCTGGACCATTTCTTTACCGATGTGCAGTCGGTGGCTGACTGGCACATTCGTGCCCAGGGCAACACCTGCAGCTTGCCCACTGAAGCACAAGCCATTGAAGCGGCGCAGGCACTCAATGCCGTGCAAGCCAAGGTGGAAGACTTTTTTGCCCGCACGCGTTTGGCGGCTTTCGATGCGAATGCGCTCGAGCCCTTGAGCCCATCCAAAGACGGTTATCTGGCGTTGTCCAGCCAAGTGCTGAGCCAGCAAGATGCCGCAATTGCTGCGCTGCCGCTGGCGCCGATTGTGGCCAATGGCGATTTGCCGCTGCGTGCCTCCATCAACCCTGCATGGGCTGCCGCGATGGAAGTGCTGCGCAAGACGGTGGTGCTGCCACTGCTGGGTGATGTGGACAGCCTCAGTCCCGCACAGTGGGCGCAGATCAAGGCGCAGCTGGCACCTTGCCAGGAGTGGCTGGCAACACGCCCGAACTCGCCGGTCAAAGACATGCCATTAGAAGAAGCCCAGCAGGTGCTAGCCAGCGGCATGCAGGCGCAATTGCAGGCATTCATTCAGCAAGATGAGGACGAGCAGCAACACAGCGCGCATGCGGTGGCCCTGGAAAAGCTCATTCGCTTCCAGCGCGATTTGCTCAAGCTGCTCAACAACTTTGTGAACTTCGCGCAGTTCTACAGCCGCCAAGGCGCTGCCTTCCAAGCAGGTACCTTGTACCTGGATGGTCGCAGCTGTGATCTGACGGTGGATGTGACAGATTCACCCGCACACGCCACGCTGGCGGGCATGGCCAAGGTGTATCTGGCGTATTGCGAATGCCGCCGTGAAGGCAAAAAGCGCAACGTCGTGGCGGCGTTCACGGCAGGCGATGTGGACTTTTTGTTTGTGGGGCGCAACGGTATCTTCTATGACCGTGACGGCAAGGACTGGGATGCGACCATCACCAAGCTGATTGAAAACCCCACCAGCATTGGCCAGGCTTTTTTCTCGCCCTACAAGAAATTCGTGCGCATGATTGAAGAGCAGGTCGCCAAGCGCGCCGCTGCCAAGGATGCAACCGTGACCGAAGGGCTGAATGCCCAAGCCGCCAAGCTGACTGAGCTGGCCAAAGCACCGGCCACCCCTGCAGTCGCCAGCGCAGGCGGGCGCAAAACCGATGTCGGCACCGTGGCTGCCATTGGTGTGGCACTGGGCTCTATCAGCACGGTGATGGTGGGTATTTTTGGCAAATTCATTGAGCTTGGCCCTTGGATTCCTGTGGCGCTGCTGGGCATCATCTTGGCGATTTCTGGCCCGAGCATGCTGATCGCCTGGCTCAAACTGCGCGAGCGCAGCCTCGGCCCGATTCTGGATGCCAGTGGCTGGGCGATTAACGGCCGCATGAAGATCAATCTGCCACTGGGCAACTCGCTGTCGCAAACCGCCAAGGTGCCCGTCACTGCTGCGCGTTTGATGACCGACCCGTATGCCGAGCGGCATGGCAAGCGTTGGGTACTGGCGGTGGTGGCACTGCTGGTGTTGCTGGCGCTGTCGTGGCGCATGGGTTGGG
>JBJEZV010000079.1:4435-5663 GCA_051887595.1 Comamonas sp. | reverse complement strand
AAGCAAGCCGATGGCGCAGGCAGTCATCGCCCAAGCACTGTGGATGTGCTGCAGCGCCATGCCCATCAGCGCCACGCCCAGCGCTTGGCCCAAAAAGAAACAGCAGGCATACAAGGACACGGCCGCGCCACGGTGCGCGGGCGCCATTTGCGTGGCCTGGGTTTGCAGCGTGTTGTGCATCATGTAGTAGCCCAGGCCGCACAGCCAGCAAGCGGCCATGCCGCCCCACCACACGGGCGTCCAGGCCAGCACCACCATCCCTAGCGCCATGGTGCAGCCGCCGATCTGCACCAGACCGCGTTCGCCCATGCGGCGCAGCAAATGCCGAGAGCCCAATGCGTACATGGCGCCCCCCAATCCAAACAGCATGACCATGGCGCCTGCGTGCGACAGGCGCAGGCCGTGCTGCTGGTGCAAATGCGTGGCAGCAAAGGCAATCACGCCAAACAGCAAGGCACCTTCGGTGGCCGCTGTCAGCAGCACGGTGCGGGGCCAAGACTGGCTGAGCACAGCATGCATGCTGTGAAAAATCGCACGCCACCAGCTGTGAGATGCCGTATGTGGAACTGCGGCGGGCGGCAACCTTCGCTGCTGGGTAGACAAAGCAGCAGTCAGTGCACCATACGCCAGCCCCATGCTGAGGAAGGCTGCGGCAGGCGTGAGGTAATCCGCCGCCAATCCGCCCAAGCCCGCGCCCAGCGACATGCCCAAAATTTGGCCCAGTAAAAAGCGCGCAAGCACAGGCTGGCGCTGCTGGAAAGGCACATGGTCGCCAATCCAGGCCATAGCAAGTGGAATCAATGAGGCCGTGGCAGCACCCGTGAATGCCCGCGCTGCAATCAGGCTGGGCAAATCAGGCGCCCAAGCACAGGCTGCACTGGCCAGCCCCGATGCTGCGCAACTAAGGGTGATCACGCGCAGCTTGCCAAAGCGATCACCCAGCGAGCCCAGCACCAGCAAAGCCAGCCCATACGACAAAGCAAACGCTGTCACGACCCACGCGGTGTCTGCCATGCTGGCTTGGTAATGGTGGCTCAACCAAGGCAATAAAGCGTCCGTCAAACGCAGTGACAGCGCACTTAAGGCCGCAGCCAAAGACAGTGCCAGCAAGACCCCAGTAGGGGCCGCATTCAGTTCAGAAGGGGAGGAGGGGGGCGAAGCAGGCACGCAGCGATTGTGTCACTGCGCCCTGTGCTTAGCTTGCAAGCAGCTTAGCCCTTGGCTGCCA
>JBJEZV010000079.1:0-4335 GCA_051887595.1 Comamonas sp. | reverse complement strand
AAGTGAAAGCCGGTCTGCCCGGTTTCGGCCACGATGGCGTCAATGCGGTTAGCCAGCTCCGCAGCGCTGGCACCTTCATAGCGGCTGATGTAGTCCAGGCTCACATCGCAAAAGCTGCACTTTTTCCAGTAGCAGCCGTGGGCAATGGTCAGTTTGTTCCAGCGCCCATCGCTCCACAAGCGGTGCATGGGGTTGAGCATGTCCAGCAGCGACAGGTAGTCGTGAATGGGCAAACCGTCCCAGGTGGGTGTGCCGACTTCAGCAAATGCAATGTCGGACTCCATCATGTTGATGTACTGCACCGCACCTTCTTCGTTGCGCACAAAAGTGCGCACCAGCCGCGAGCGGCCACGATCGCCGCGTAAGTGCTCCAACAGCGCCAGCAGCGGGCGCTCGCCGGCATCCAGCGTGACAAAGTCAAAGTAATCAAACACGCGCGGCTCAGCCAACTCGCGCAGCTCAGTGTTCACAAATCCGCCGCCCAACACCAGTTGAACCTGCGGGAACTCTGCTTTGATGGTTTGTGCGATGCGAAAAGCCGCATACACCGAACCCGGAAACGGGGTCGAGAGCAGCACGATGCTGGGCTGGTGGCGCTGCATGGCAGCACGTGTCAGTGCGGCCAGTGTGTCATCCACCAGCGTAGGTGCTGCGGCCAAGGCGTCTGCCAGCGGTTCAAACGTGGGCTGGTTGCCTGAGAGCGACTCGGCGTAGCGCACAAATTCGAAACGTGGATCGGCAGCGTCGCGGATCACATCGGCCAGATCGTTCAAATACAGCGTGGCGTAGTGCTTGGCACGGTCTTGCTGCCCCAGCGCGCCAAAGGCCCATCCAATAGGGTCGCCGCTGCCGTCGTCGATGTAGTGTTCCAGCGCATCAAAGCGTGGCCCCTCGGGCAGCCAGGTGCGGCTGACGATGCGGTGGCTCAGCGTGTTGTCCTTGCCTTGCAAAAAGGCAACCACGCGGTTGACCGTCGCCAAGTAGCGGTCGCGCTGGCCCATGAAGCTTTGCACGGCGGGGCTGAAAAGACGATCAGGGTCTGCGTCGTACTGCGCTTGCACCAGTTCAATGATGCGCTCCAGCCCTGGGCGCGAGAGCAGTTGCAGCACCAATGCCAGCGCCAGATCTTCCTGCACCGCATCCACACCGCGCGAACGCAAAAAACCCGTCAGATAAGGCGCGGAAGGATAAGGCGTGTTGAGCTGCGTCATCGGCGGGATGAGCGACAGCACGCGAGGGGCGTTGACAGTCATGAAATGCAGGGCAGATAAAACACAAAGGACGGCAGGCAGCCAGCGTCAGCAGCTATTGTCGCTGTCTTGCAATGCAAACGAGGGGTTCGGGTTATCAGCTGGCTGCACTGCCCATATCGTGCGTACAAGTCATGGCTGATTCAACACCAGCACAGGTGATGATTGTTTCCGTTTGGGAATATGTTGAATGCGGTTTGTTATAACAATATTTATATATAAGCAAACCAATAAACAGTATTTTGAATATAAGAATTGCACGGGCATAGTTCGCAGCCTTGAATCGCTCTCTGTGCTGCTCCCAATGTGACAGCACAGTCGGCGCTCCCCATTTCATAGGGCGTGTCCCTGCATCAGATATCGTTATGAAGACTTCCTCTTTGCGCCATGTATTTGCCGGTGGCTTGACCGCCTTGGCGCTGGCAGTGTCCGCTGCCAATGTGTATGCCGCCGACGGCATCATCGTCAGCCCCCAACAGTTCCAGACCCTGAGCGCGCAGTCGGGCGTGAAGATTTTGGATATCCGCAGCGAAGCGGAATACAAAAAGGGCCACATTCCCGGCGCTATTCATCTGCCTTGGCAGGCCATCAATGTGTCTGAGCGCGATGGCATCCGTAATGAGTACGCCGACGATGCGCAGATTGAAAAAGCGCTGAGCTCGGTGGGCCTGAGCTATGACGACACGGTGTTGATCTATGGCGCAACGTCCATGGCTGGCCGCACTTTTGTCGTGCTGGAATACGCAGGCTTTGACAAGCTGCATGTGCTCAATGGCGGTATCAGCCAGTGGAAAGGCAAGCTCACTACCAAGCCCACAGAAGTCAAACCCGGTGAATTCAAGCTAACACGCAAAAAGGAAAACCGCATTGAGCGCGAGGGCGTGGCACAGAAGATCGGTTCACCCAAGGCTGCCATCATTGATGGCCGTTTCTTGAAGGCCTCTGAAGACGGCGCCATTCCCAGTGCCAAGTTGATCCCGGTGACCGACTTCATGAACGCCAAGACCTCGCAGGTGCGTGACCGCGAAGAAGTGCTCAAGGAACTGGCAGCCAAGGGCGTGACACAGGACCAAGAGGTGATTGCCTACTGTGGCAGCGGAGCCTTTGCATCGAGTTCCTACTTGTTTTTGAAGGATTTGGGTTTCAAGAACGTAAAGTTCTACGACAAGAGCTGGGATGACTGGAGTCGCTCGGACGTCGCGCAAGAATTTAATTTGGGCAACTTCTCGTTCGCTGGTGATGCATTGAACCAGCCCAAGTCGCTGGGTCCTAAGTTCTTGAACCAAGAACAGCTGCTTGCCGCCCAAAAGGCCGGTGCTGTGGTGGTGGATGTGCGTCCCGCTGATGACTATGTGGTGGGTCGCCTGCCCAATTCCGTCAATGTGTTCTGGAACGACACCCTCAACGCCGATCGTTCGCTCAAGAGTGCCGAAGAATTGCGCAAGCTGTTTGCCAAGCAAGGCGTCACAGCGGACAAACATGTGGTGATTTTTGCCCGTGGTGGTTTGCAGCTGTCGCAGTCTTACGTGGTGCTCAAGCTGCTGGGCTTTGAACGCGTCGATGCTTTCGAAGGCAAGTTTGAAGGTTGGGTCAACCCTGGCTACGGCCCCAGCAAGATCTAAGCTATGCAGACGATGGTTTCCGCAGCGCCTGCTGCGCGAGGCCAGCGTATCGATGCCCCCGTAGTTGCTGTCGCAATCGGGGGTATTGCTGCGTTGGTGCTGGCATGTTTTTCACTGATCGATTGGCGCCAGGGCTGCTTGGCGCTGGTGGGCGTTGGCTTTGGCTATCTGATGTACCAAGCCAGCTTTAGCTTTGCCGGGGGCTGGCGCGCAGCGATCACACAAGGTCGCACGGCCAGTATCCGTGCACAGATGCTAGCCATTGGACTGGCAGCCATCTGCATGATGCCGTTGCTGCAACACGATGCACTGTTTGGTCAGGCGTTGACCGGCGCTGTCGGGCCGATTGGCATCTCGCTGTTCGTGGGTGCCTTGATGTTCGGCTTTGGCATGCAGCTGGGCGGCGGCTGCGCTTCCGGCACCTTGTTCACCGTAGGTGGTGGCAGCACCCGTATGCTGATCACACTGGTCTTCTTTATTGTTGGTGCGCTGATCGGTACGGCCCATCTGCCATGGTGGACTGCGCAGTGGGCCTTGGGCATTGTGCAACCGGCCAAGAGCTGGGGTGTGGCGCCTGCATTGGCCTTGCAACTGGCAGGACTGGCCGCCGTCTTTGTCTTGGCAAGCTACTGGGAGCGGCAAAAGCGCCAGCAGGTGGCTTCGATTTTTGAGCCTCCAGCGGATGCGCCAGCCATGCAAGGCGCAGAGCGCTTGTGGCGCGGCTACTGGCCGCTGGCTTGGGCTTGCGTAGGCCTGGCTGTGCTGAGCGTGGCGAACCTGTTGCTGGCAGGGCAGCCTTGGTCGGTGACCTTTGCCTTCAATTTGTGGGGTGCCAAGACGGCAGGCTTGCTGGGCCTGGATGTCAGTGGCTGGGAATACTGGACATGGGACATGCCTGCTGAGGCCCTGGCAGGTCCGGTGCTGGCGGAATCCACTTCTGTGACCAATTTCGGCTTGGTGTTGGGCGCTTTGCTGGCCGCTGGTTTAGCTGGCCGATTTGCCCCGGTATCGCGCGTGCCGCTGGGTTCTGCTCTGGCAGCAGCCATTGGCGGCCTGTTGATGGGTTATGGCGCACGTTTGGCCTTTGGCTGCAATGTGGGTGCACTGTTTAGCGGTCTTGCTTCGGGCAGCATGCACGGCTGGGTGTGGTTTGCGCTGGCATTCATTGGCAGTTTAGCTGGCGTGCGTGCGCGTGTCTGGTTCGGACTGGAGAAGTAAGCATGGCCACGACACCCAATCCAATGCGCAAAGTGCTGGTGGTGGTCTTGTTGGCGATCGCAGCCGGTGTGGCAGTGGACGCCTACACCTTCGCACAGCAAGGTGAGCTTGCTGCGTTGCGAACCAAGCCGGTGGATGAAGACGCTGCTTCAGTCGATGCATTTTGCGGCTTTGCCCCTTGTGGCATGCCGCTGGAGTGCAATTGAAGTCAAGCCCTTGCTTGCCACTTCGCAGCCCCGCCATAG
>JBJEZV010000078.1:0-2093 GCA_051887595.1 Comamonas sp. | reverse complement strand
CTGGATCGCCGTTTGCTGAGCGAGCCTGCTGTGTGTGACGCACAGCTGTGCGATGTGATGGCCAAAGCTTGCCGCGAACGTGGCATTGCCCACGAGCGCATTCCCAGTGGTGCAGGCCACGACGCAGCACTGTTTGCCAACGGCGGTGTGCCCACGGCCATGGTGTTTGTGCGCAACCAAAACGGCTCACACAACCCGCATGAAGCCATGGAGTTGAGCGACTTCATGCTGGGAACCCAAGTCATGGCAGACACCATGGCGGCCATTGCGGTTTAAGACACCACGCATTGATGAAAGAGTGAAGTGATGACGGAATCTTTACGCCATGCCGCAGCCGCCATGCTGCTGGACGCCGGTTGTGTGGAAGTGCGCACCGACGCCGCGTTTTTGCTGCCTTCGGGTTGGGCCAGCCCTGTGTATATGGATGCCACGCGGCTGATTTCCCTGCCCACCATCCGCCGCGAGCTGATGAAGCAAGGCGTGCAGCGCCTGCTGGACGCAGGTGCGCTGCAAGGTTTGAGCGCGGTGGCCGGTGGTGAGTCCAGCGGCATTGCTTTTGCTGCTTGGTTTGCCGAAAAACTGGATATGCCGCTGCAGTACGTGCGCAAGCGGGCCGTGGGCAGCCGCCAGATCGAAGGCGTGGTGCAATCTGGCGGCAAGGTGTTGCTGGTGGACGATATGGTGTCAGCCGGACAGTACAAACTGAACTTTATCGATGCGTTGCGCAGCGAAGGCGCGCGCGTGGAAGATTTGTTTGTGGTGTTTGACTACGGCTGCTTTGGCTCCGACGCGGTGCTGGCACAGCATGGCGTGCGTGTACACGCTCTGTGCACCTGGCAAGACGTGCTGGCCATGGCGTTTCAGCGCGGCGGTTTCTCGGTGGAACAGCTGGCCGTGTGGCAGGCGTTTTTGCACAATCCCGCACAATGGTCGCTGCTGCATGGCGGCATTGGTCAGCAATAAGAAGAGCTGCTAGCCTTTGATTGACAATACTTTCAAAGTGTTTTCTATCTGAAAATGGCTATCAGTCTAGGCTGATAGCTATTTTTTTGAGAGGGAAACATGTTTGTTTTGTCGAAGTTGCTCTCTGCGATCACCCAGCCGATGTTCTGGGTGGGCATGTGGTGCGTGCTGGCACTGTGCCTGAGCCGGCGCCGAGCTGTAACGTCACGCCGCATGCTGTGGGTGGGCGTACTGGGCACGGCCATGCTGGGCTTCCAAGCCATTCCTGATGCCTTGCTGCGTTCCTTGGAAAACCGCTATGCCATTCCCGCTGCGCAGCAGTTGCCAGAGCATGCCGGCGTGATTGTGCTGGGCGGTGCACTGGAGCACCCCAGCGCATGGCAAATGCATGGGCAAGTGCCACTCGGGCAGTCGGTTGAGCGCATGACGGTTCCCGTGGGCTGGATGCACACACTACCGCACATGGAATTGATTTTTAGTGGCGGGGAAGGGCGGTTGCTGGCGACTGGCGTCACTGAAGGTACGTTGGCACGCCAGTTCTATGAGGAGCAGGTCGTAGACATGCAGCGTGTGCACATCGAACAAGGCTCACGCACCACCCGCGAAAATGCACTGCGTGTGGCCCAAACGCTGGGCGAACGCTGCCACACACAGCGCTGGTTGCTGGTGACATCGGCCTGGCACATGGCGCGTTCCGTGCCGGAGTTTGAAGCCGTGGGCTGCCACGTCACGCCATACCCTGTGGATTTCCGCACCGGTGCCAGCACGGCCTGGCACGAATACCACTTCGCCGACAGCTTGCTGCGCTGGCAAACGGCTTTGCACGAGTATCTGGGCCAGATAGCTTATCGTCTCACGCGTTGATGCGTGTTCGAGCATTCGCGCGGCCATAAAAAACGCCTGCAGTGAGCAGGCGTTCAGAGTTGGAGGTGAGGCGCTGATTAAGCAGCTGTCACAGCCTTCACATCGTTAGAGGCGCTGGCAAACGCTGCGGCCACAGCATCGGGGCCCATGCCCAGGCCTTCTGCGCGCACAAAGCGCACGTCGGTAATGCCAAAGAAGCCCAGCACCACCTTCAGATAGCTTTCTTGGTGCTCCAGCGCCTGCATGGCTTCCGAAGTCGAGTACAT
>JBJEZV010000077.1:0-2118 GCA_051887595.1 Comamonas sp. | reverse complement strand
GCCGAATCCACCCACATAGGCTCTCTGTGAACTTCACCAGTCCTTTTTCGCTGGCCGTGGTGGCCATCGTGGCTTTGAGTGTGTTGGGCGTGCCCATTGGGCAGTCCATGATTGCGGGCTCCATCCTGTACCTCTATCTCAAAGGTATGGACATGGGCAGCGCTGCCGAGCAATTACTCAACTCCACTTACTCCAGCTATTTGCTGCTGGCCATTCCTTTGTTTATCTTGGCAGCCAGCTTTATGAGTTCTGGCAGCGTGCTCGATCGCCTGCTGCGTTGGTGCAACGCCATGGTGGGGCGCTTCCCCGGCGGGCTGGCGCAAGTCAATGTGCTGCAAAGTCTGGTCTTTGCCAGCATGTCTGGCTCCGCACTGGCAGATGCAGCAGGTTCCGGCAAACTCATGCAGGCCTTGATGACGCGCGACGGACGCTACACGCCCGCTTTTGCCGCAGCATTGACCGCAGTGACTGCCGTCATCGGCCCGATCTTGCCGCCGTCCATTCCGCTGGTGCTGTATGCCTTGGTATCTGGCACGTCTATCGGTTATTTGTTTCTTGCAGGTATCTTGCCGGGGCTGCTACTGACAGCAGTGCAAATGGCACTGGTTTACTACCAGGCCAAGCGCTACAACTTCCCAGTCGAAGAGCCTGTGCCTTTGCGCAAGTTACCCGGTATGACCTGGGAAGCGCTACCCGCGCTGATGATGCCCCTCTTGCTGCTGGGCTGCCTGTACAGCGGCATCACCACGCCCACCGAAGCGGCAGGTTTGGCCGCCGCCTATGCGCTGGTGATTGCTGCGTTTTACTACCGCAGCCTGTCGGTGCGTGATGTTTATCAGTCGCTGCAGCAAAGTGCCCGCACCAGCATTTCGATTGGCATTTTGATCGCTGGTGCGACGGTGTTTAACTACGTCATCACCTCCGAGAACATTCCCGCTAGCCTGCAAACCATGCTCAGTGGTTTTGACCTTACGCCGCTGACCTTCTTGCTGCTGACCAATCTCTTGCTGCTGCTGCTCGGCGCGTTTCTGGAAGGCTCCACCATCATCTTGGTCATCTTGCCAGTGCTGCTGCCCACGGCTGTGGCCTTGGGCGTAGACCCCGTGCACTTTGGCGTAGTGGCGGTGCTCAACATCATGATTGGCCTCATCACGCCCCCCTATGGTTTGCTGCTGTTCATGATGACCAAGATTGCCAACGTTACGCTGTGGGAACTGGTGCGCGCCACCATGCCGTTTTTGGGTGTGATGTTGGTGGCCCTGGGTATTACGACCTTGTGGGCCGACTTTGTGCTGTTCCTGCCGCGCATGGCAGGCTACACCGGTTAACGAGGGCAGCGATGACAACCCCACGCATTGATGGTCACACCCAGGTTATTGCCCACCTGGGCCACCCCACACACAGCTTCAAAGCCCCGCTGATCTACAACCCCTACTTTGCAGATGCGGGCATCAACACCGTGGTAGTACCGCTGGACTGCCCGCAAGGCGCATTAGAAGCGCTGTTGCCCCCCTTAATGGCCGCGCCCAATGTGCTGGGTGCACTCATCACCATGCCGCACAAAGTGGGCGTCACGCCTCTGCTGGACGAAGTCAGCCGCACCGCGCGTGTGGCTGGCGCATGCAACGCCGTCAAACGCATGCCAGACGGCCGCTTGGTGGGCGATATGTTTGATGGCGACGGCTTTGTGCGCGGCGTACTGCGCAAAGGTCTGGTGCTGCAAGGTGCGCGTGCTTTGGTGGTGGGCAGCGGCGGCGTAGGCTCCGCGATTGCTGCTTCACTGGCGGCAGCAGGCGTGGCGCAGCTGAGCTTGTATGACGTGAACCATGCTGCCAGCCTTGCACTGCAAAAGCGCCTGCACGCGGCTTACCCAGAACTGCTGGTGCACATTGGTGATGCAGACCCTGCTGGTTACGACCTAGTGGTCAACGCCACGCCTTTGGGCATGGAGCCGGGCGATCCGCTGCCCATCGATGTCAACCGCCTTGATGCTCACACCTTTGTCGGCGAAGTGGTGATGCGCCAGCGCATCACGGCCTTCCTGGCCGCTGCCCAAGACCGCGGCTGCCGTGTGCAAGTGGGCACGGACATGTTGTTTGAACAGATTCCGGCGTATTT
>JBJEZV010000076.1:5705-18000 GCA_051887595.1 Comamonas sp. | reverse complement strand
CGATCGCCACCAAAACCACCGCGCTCAGGACGGTCGCCGCCAAAGCCGCCTTCGCGACGCTGACCGCCACCAAAGCCACCACGGTCACCAAAACCTTGCTTGCGGCCAAAGCCTTCACCATCGCGACGGCCACCAAAACCACCACGACCACCACCGCCGCCACGACGGCCATCACGCTCGCCTGCGGCAGGGAAACGCTGCTGGGGTTCCAGACCAGGAATCACTTCGGCCTTGAACTGCTGGCGTGTGTAGCCTTCGATGTCAAACACGCGGCGACGGTCGCGGAATTCCGCAAACGTCACAGCTACGCCTTCACGACCTGCACGGCCGGTACGACCAATGCGGTGGGTGTAGTCTTCGGCCTTCATGGGCAGGCCGTAGTTGAACACGTGGGTGATGGTGGGCACGTCAATACCGCGCGCTGCCACATCGGTGGCCACCAGCACTTGGATTTGGCCATTGCGCAGTGCCATCAAGCGGCGGTTACGCAAACCTTGGCTCAAAGCGCCATGCAAGGCAGCAGCCGAGAAGCCCGCTTCTTGCAAATCGGTGGCCAGACCGTCACATTCCACTTGTGTGGATGCAAACACGATGGCTTGGTTGATGGACTCATCACGCAGCCAGTGGTCCAGCATCTTGCGCTTGTGCTGAGAGTTATCAGCCCAGAACAGCACTTGCTTGATGTTGGTGTGCTTTTCTTGCGCAGTGGAGATCGTCACCTTCTTCACATTGGCACCGTTGTCGTGCATCACGCGCATGGCCAGTTGCTGCACGCGAGGTGCAAACGTGGCCGAGAACATCATGGTTTGCTTGCGCTGTGCAGTCATCTGGTTGACTTCTGCCAAGTCGTCGGCAAAACCCAGGTCCAGCATGCGGTCGGCTTCGTCCACCACCAAGAATTGCACCTTGTCCAGCTTGATTTGCAGCGAGCGCTGCAAATCAAGCAAACGGCCAGGCGTTGCCACCACCAAGTCTGCGTTTTGCAGCTTGGCGATTTGCACTTGGTAAGGCATGCCGCCCACCACGTTGGCCACGCGCAGGCCACGGCAGTGCTTGACCAGCTCAATGGCGTCATGCGCCACTTGCTGCGCCAACTCACGGGTGGGGCACAAGATCAAAGCACCAGGAACGGCAGCCTTGAAGTTGCGAGGATTGGTAGGGTCCTTGCGCTTGTTGCGCTTAGGAGCAGGCTCGCCGCGTGCGGCAGCTTCAGCCACCAAACGCTCGTATTCGGCCTTGGCAGCGGCTTCTTCGTCGTTCTTTTGCTGAATCAGCGTATTGAGCACGGGCAACAAAAACGCTGCGGTCTTGCCCGAGCCGGTTTGGCTGGAAACCATCAGGTCAATGTAGCCGTCAGCGTCAGCGCCTTCGCCCATGGCCAAAGGAATGGCTTGTGCTTGCACGGCGGTGGGAGCGGTGTAGCCCAGATCGGTCACAGCGCGGACCAATTCTGGCGCCAAGCCCAAGGCTTCAAAGGGGTTAGGACCTGCAGGGACTTCGCTCACAGCTTCTTCAGCGTCGGCGGTCGCCAGCATGGTGTCCAATGTTTCGTCCAAAGACAGTTCTGCAGCGGCCACGAGGCCCTGCTCATTCAAGAGTTCGTTCATGTATTTCTCACGCGGAAAGCGGCACCATGCACGGCGGCTGTGCTGCTTTCATGACGGTTAGGGAAACATCAACCGTCAAACAATGCGCTTCACTTGGTGTGAAGACGGTGGGCTGTCGGATTCGGCAGCGCTGGCTACTGTCAAAAGCAGCCCGGCGTGCGGGTGTCGGTGCCCGGTGAGTGATGGGAGATGCGCAAATTGCCAAAGGCCCAAGTGATCAAAGTCACTCAAGCCTTGGAACGGCAAGTCGGCAATTATCGCACGCTGTGCAATTTTCTTCAAATGTTAGGGGCTTGTTCTGCCACACCGACTGTGGGCTCTGCCAGAAAGTGCTGGCGGTAATGCGCCAGCTCATCAATGGACTCCAGCACGTCGGCCAGCGCTGTATGGCGCTGGGCCTTTTTAAAGCTGCTCACCACTTCAGGCTTCCAGCGGCGCGCCAATTCTTTGAGGGTGCTGACGTCCACGTTGCGGTAATGCAAATAGGCTTCCAGCTTGGGCATATAGCGGGCCAAAAAGCGGCGATCCTGACCAATGCTGTTGCCACACAAAGGCACTTTGCCCTTAGGGATGTATTTACTCATAAAGGCAATCAACGCCGCTTCGGCCTCGGCTTCTGTGACGGTCGAAGATTTGACCCTCTCAATCAGGCCGCTGCGGCCATGCGTGCCTTTGTTCCATGCATCCATGCCATTGAGCAACTCATCGCTTTGGTGGATCGCAAACACCGGACCTTCCACACGAATGTCCAAATTGGCATTGCTGATGACCACGGCAATTTCAATGATGCGGTCGTGCTCGGGGTTCAAACCCGTCATTTCACAATCGAGCCACACCAAGTTGAGATCAGACTTGGGCAGCACAGGGGTTTCAGGGGAAGAGGCATGGGACATCCGCAAATTGTCGCCTACACTCGCCAGCAATGCCGACACACGAAGCTCTTTCCCCCTCGATGGCGCTGACTCTGGCTTTCGCACTGGCTGTTGCACTGCAGCTGTTGGTGCAGCTATGGCTCAACACACGCCAAGTCCGCCACGTCGCTCAGCACCGCTCGCAGGTGCCAGCCACCTTTGCCTCCCACATCAGCTTACAGGCCCACCAAAAAGCAGCTGATTACACTTTGGCCAAAGCCCGTTTTGGCCTGTGGCACATGGCATGGGCCATGGCAATTTTGCTGGGCTGGACACTGCTCGGCGGTTTGAATGCGCTGCACCAACTCTTGCTGCAATGGATGGACCCTGGCCTGCCCCAGCAGCTGACCTTGCTGGCTTGCTTTGCCGTGATCTCTGGTCTGCTGGATCTGCCTTTTTCGCTCTACCAGACCTTTGTGCTGGAAGCGCGCTTTGGCTTTAACAAGAGCACCTTTGGCATCTGGCTGGGCGACTTATTGAAGTCGACCTTGCTCGCTGCAATCATCGGCCTGCCGATTGCCTGGGTGATCTTGTGGTTCATGGGGACCACCGGCAGTCTTTGGTGGTTGTGGGCATGGTGCTTGTGGACAGGCTTTCAGCTGCTGCTGATGTGGATCTTCCCGACCTTTATTGCCCCGCTGTTCAACAAGTTCGAGCCGCTGGCCGATGCACCGCTGCGCGAGCGTGTCACCGCCCTCATGCAGCGCTGTGGTTTTGCAGCCAAGGGGCTGTTTGTGATGGATGGCAGCCGCCGCTCCGCGCACGCCAATGCCTATTTCACGGGCTTTGGCGCCTCCAAGCGCGTGGTCTTTTATGACACCTTGCTCAAGCAGCTCAACGCCGATGAGGTGGAAGCGGTGCTTGCCCACGAATTGGGTCACTTCAAGCACAAGCACATCACCAAGCGCATGGTGGGCATGTTTATTTTGAGCCTTATCGGCTTTGCCATCTTGGGCTGGTTGTCGCAACAAAGCTGGTTTTACCTGGGCCTGGGCGTGCAGCCCAGCACCGCCTTGGCACTAGGCCAAGCTACTGCCGATGACAACGCACTGGCTTTCCTGCTGTTCATGCTGGCTTTGCCCGCCTTTACGTTCTGGATGTCGCCGCTGATGGCCCATTTCTCGCGCCGCGATGAATTTCAGGCAGACGCCTATGCCATGGAGCAAGCCAACGGTGCGGCCCTGGCCAGCGCCTTGCTCAAACTCTACGAAGACAACGCTTCGACCCTGACCCCTGATCCTGTGTACGCACGTTATTACTACTCTCACCCTCCTGCCGTCGAACGTTTGGCGCGCATGCCCCGCCCTGTGGCCATCACTACGGCAGGTGCTGCATGAATCGGCGCCACAGCAAGTCCGCCATGGCATCGGCTGAGGCCGCCACACAAGGTTTGGTCGTAGGCAGCCACGGACGCCACTGCATCGTTGAGACGCCGGACGGCGAGCGCCGCATCTGCCACCCACGCGGTAAAAAAAGCCAAGCGGTGGTTGGCGACCGCGTGCTGTGGCAAGCACCGCCGCCCGGGCAAGGCGAGGAAGGCACGATTGAAAAAGTGCTGGAGCGCAGCAATTTGCTCTACCGCCAAGATGAGATTCGCACCAAAACCTTTGCGGCCAACCTTGACCAGGTGTTGATCGTGATTGCAGCGGAGCCGGTGTTTTCTGAAAGCCAACTCGCTCGCGCTTTGATTGCGGCCGAAGATGCAGGCATCACACCCATCATTGCGCTGAACAAGTACGACTTGGAAGAGCCTTTTGCCATGGCTTGGCAACGGTTGGAAGCCTATCGCGGCATCTTGAATGCCGATGGTTCTGAGCACTACCCCATCATCCCGCTCAATCTCACCAGCGACGATCCCGACCAAAAAGAAGCTCTACTGGCTTTGCTGGAAGGCAAGCGCACCTTTGTGCTTGGCCCTTCGGGTGTGGGCAAAAGCACGCTGATCAATTTGCTGGTGCCGGGCGCCCAGGCGGCGACCAATGAAATCTCGCGCGTGCTCAACACCGGCAAACACACCACCACCACCACGAGCTGGTACTGGATGGATGAGGATCGCACCACCGCCATCATCGACTCGCCCGGATTCCAAGAATTTGGCCTCTATCACATTGCGGCCACCGATTTGCCGCGCTGCATGCCCGACATCGGCGCGCTGGCTGACCAGTGCAAGTTCTACAACTGCACCCACCTGCATGAACCGGGCTGCGCGGTCATGGCAGAGGTAGACAACGAAGGCAGCCCACACTACATCCACCCCAATCGCTACCGCATTTATGCCGAGCTGTTTGAAGAGTTGAATGCGGGATTCAAGTACTGAAAAACTTCAGTTTCGACCTTGCCTTGACGCACAAAAAAGCCTGCTGGGATCAGCAGGCTTTTTTTGATCCGAAAAACTGCGTTAGCCCAGCAAGCGCGCCAAGCTCAGCAATGCCAAGAGCAACATCCACACCACCACGCTGCGCCAGACCAGGCCCACCACGCTGCGCAGGTGTCCCATTACGGCCTCACGTCCTGGGGTGACGCCTGGCTCTTGCCATTCGTCTTCATCGTCGAAGATTGGCGCGGTGTGCAGTTCTTCGCGCATCTTCAGGGCGCTGCCGCCCAGGCGCACGTTGATGGCGCCTGCTGTGGCAGCCAGGATCACACCATCGTTGTCATTGGGGAAATGCTTGGTATGAAAGCGCCAACCATCAATTGCCTCTTCAAAGCTGCCCACCACCGCAAAACCCAAAGCCGTCATGCGCGCGGGCAGCCAATCAATCCACATCCATGCTTGTTTGGCCGACTGCTGCAGGCGTTCACTCACAGGAGCAGCGCCGCCAATGGACACGCGCGACCAGTAACGTGAGAGGTACTCTGCCACACGGTAGAGCACAGCGCCTGCAGGCCCCAGCCCGAGCGCAGCCAACAACGCAAACCAAAACAGCACGCCAAACACATGGCGGTGGGCACTGATCACTGAATACTCAATGACATGGCGCAGCACTTCACTGCGCGGCACCGCAGCGGTTTCAACCTGCATCCAGTCTGCCAGGCCCTCGCGCGCCGCCTGCTCGTTGCCATCATCGAGCGCATCGCGGATGCGTGTGAAATGGTGGCTGAACTGGCGAAAACCCAGCGTGACATACAGCACTGCCACGTTCCACAGCATCGCCACCGGCCATCCCACCCAGCGCATGAGCAACCAGTACACGCCCAAGGCCAGCAACACCGGAGGCACCACAGCCAGCCCCCAGGCCACCCAGCCATGGTGTTCACGCCCGGCATCAAAGTTGCGGCGCACCGAAACGGACCAAGCGCGAATACCGGTGTGCACAGGGTTGCTGCGCGACAGCGGCCGCGCTTGTTCCAAGAGCAGAGCAAGCAAGATGGCAAAGAAACTCATGGCCCAATGATACTGGCAAGCATTCGCAACAAAAAAAGCTCAGGCCGACATGAAGCGGTAGAAGTTGCGCAACATGCCTGCAGTGGCACCCCAAATAAAGCGCTCGGAGGATCCATCCTGGTAAGGCATGGAGAACCATTCACGTGCTTGCCCCTGCCACTGCATACGGTGGCGCTGGTGATGGGCAGGGTTGAGCAAAAAACGCAGCGGCACTTCAAACAGATCGGCCACTTCGTCTGGGTTTGGCACCAAAGGCGCCTGTGGCTGCACCAGAGCAACGACCGGCGTCACCTCGAACGCCGTTCCCGTTACATAGATTGGCAATCGACCCAAAACCTCCACATAGCCTCGCTCTAGACCCACCTCTTCGTGCGCCTCGCGCAGCGCTGTGTCGACGCTGTCATGGTCTTGCGGATCTTGACGCCCGCCAGGAAACGCAATTTGCCCCGAATGTGTCGATAAGTGGGCCGTGCGCTGCGTGAGCAACACAGACAGTTCTGCTCTTTGCACCAAGGCAATCAGCACTGCAGCCTTGGCAGGCGCACGATCGGTAAAGCGTGGCTCGCGACGTACTTCTGGCGTCCAAACAGGTGGCGATCGAAACCTTTGGCGCAAAGCATCAGCAGCCAGCCATTGGTCAGCCACCGCAGGCAAATGCGCGTCGCGCCCAATCACAGGCACTTGGTGGGGATCAAAACTGGGGAGAACGACAGGCGCGGACTGCACGGTCTGAGAAGCATCCACAGGCAAAGGCAAAACAGTCTCCACGGCCATAAAAAAAGCCGCCACAGCGAACTGTAGCGGCTTTTGCCAGGAAAGGCGAAGCGCGATTACTCGGCAGCAACTGCAGCCACAGCAACCTTGCGCTGGGGCAGCTTTTCCTTGATACGTGCAGACTTGCCGCTGCGCTCACGCAGGAAGTACAGCTTGGCACGACGCACGTCACCACGGCGCTTGACTTCGATCTTGGCGATCAGAGGAGAGTAAGTTTGGAACGTACGCTCCACGCCTTCACCGGAAGAGATCTTACGCACGATGAACGCGCTGTTCAGACCGCGGTTGCGCTTAGCGATCACCACGCCTTCGTAGGCCTGGACGCGCTTGCGGCTACCTTCCACCACGTTCACGGACACGATGACGGTGTCACCAGGTGCGAAAGCGGGGATTTCCTTGTTCAGGCGAGCAATTTCTTCTTGCTCAAGAGTTTGGATCAGGTTCATGATTCATCCATCTTGATCTTGTCCGCGCCAGAATTGGCAAGCGTCGGGATTGACGCTATGGCTGCATTCAAACCGATGCAGCGGCCGGATAGAGGATCAAAGAACCCGCAATTATAGCTTGGGCGCGATTTTTGCCAAAAACCCTTCGTCTTTGGCATTGAGCAAGCCTTGCGCGCGAGCCTGCTCGATCAACTCGGGCCGGTGTTGGGCTGTGATGCGCAAACGCTGGTCACGGCGCCAGCGCTCGATGTTGGCGTGGTGGCCTGAGAGTAGTTCAGCGGGCACTTCTTGCCCTTGCCACACTTCAGGACGCGTGTAGTGCGGGCAGTCCAGCAAACCATCGAGCGCCGGATTGAAGCTGTCTTGCTGAAAACTGCCTTCGTCGTTGAGCACACCGGGCTGCAGGCGCGCAATCGCATCCAGCATGACCATGGCCGCGAGCTCTCCGCCCGAGAGCACAAAGTCCCCCAGACTGATTTGGTGCGTGACGTGCTGGTCGATAAAACGCTGGTCAATGCCTTCATAGCGGCCACACAGCAAAATGCCGCCCGCGCTCTCGCTCCACTGCGCCACTACCTCGTGTTTGAGCGTGGTGCCAATGGGCGAAAACAGCAGCACGGGCGCTGGCTGCACTTCGCCGGCTTCTTGACGCGCTGCACGGATGGCATCCAGACAGTGCTGCAGCGGCTCGGCCATCATCACCATGCCAGGGCCGCCGCCAAAAGGGCGATCGTCGACCCGGCGATAGTTGCCCTGGGCGTAGTCGCGCGGGTTCCACAAATGCACCGCCACCTGCCCAGTGCTGTAGGCACGGCGTGTCACCCCGCTTTCCAAGAAGGGAGCAAACATTTCGGGAAACAAGGTGATGATGTCAAAACGCATGGAAAGCGGCTTTGCCCCAGGCAAAGCGAAGTACTTAGTAATCGGGCTGCCAGTCGGCAATGATGGTTTTGGCGGCCAGATCTACGCTGTCGATATAGGCATCCACAAACGGGATCATGCGCTCGCGCTCTTTGCCAGCTTCTTCATAGCTGAGCACCAGCGTGGTCTGCGGGCCAGTCGCCAGCAAATCCTTGACCACCCCCAGCGACACGCCTTCGCGGTTGTTGACGTTCAGGCCCAGCAGATCGACCCAGTAATACTCACCGTCGTCGGTCTTGGGAAAGTGTTCGCGCGCCACAAAGACACGGGCGCCGCGCAGTGCTTCGGCGGCATTGCGATCGGGCACCGCGGGCGATGTGGCCACAATGGTGTCCGAGTGCGGGCGCACTTGCTTGACGGGCAGCACCACGGTGCCCACGAAGTTTTTCGCCCCTTTTTCCGCAGGCAGCAAAAACCATTGCTTGGCGGTGAACAAGGCCTCAGGGTCTGCGCTGTAGGCAATGACCTTGAACCAGCCCTTCACACCCCAGGCGTCCGCAATGCGCCCCACCTCCACCGCATCGGCTGGCAGCGTGGTGGACTCAAGTTCAGGCATGTGGCTCATGAGAATCTACAAAAGGCAGAAGAAAAAGAAAAAACGGGTTCCGTCAGACTAGCCAACGGAACCCGTTTTCAATCAGAGAGCTGATTAAGCAGCAGCCTTAGCAGCAGCTTGCTTTACCAGACGCTCGACTGTGTCGGAGGCTTGAGCGCCAACGCTCTTCCAGTAAGCCACGCGATCCAGTGCCAAACGCAGGCCTTCTTCAGCGCCACGGGCGTTAGGGTTGTAGAAACCCACACGCTCGATGAAAGCGCCGTCGCGACGAGTGCGCTTGTCAGCAACAACGATGTTGAAGAACGGACGAGCCTTGGAGCCGCCGCGGGAGAGTCGAATAACGACCATGATTTATCCTTCGGGTGGTCACAGCAAATATTTGCTGCAAGATTTTTTCGGGCGTTTGAGACACGCGACATGGCCACCCGGCCAGCGACACGCCCAAAACGCAAGATTGTATAGGATTTCAATTTTAATGCCTACCATCCGCGCCAGCCAGCCTTTGGATTTACCGGCCATTACGGCCATCTACCGCCACCACGTGCTGCACGGCACAGGCACGTTTGAGACCGAGCCTCCGTCGCTGAGCGACATGGCCGCTCGGCGCGAGGATGTACTGGCCAAGCAATTGCCTTGGTTGGTCGCTCAAGCGGATGACGGCACCATCGTGGGCTACGCCTATGCCAACTGGTTCAAGCCGCGCCCGGCTTACCGATTCTCGGCGGAAGACTCCATCTATGTCGCCGAGAATGCACGCGGCCAAGGTATGGGTGGACTGCTACTCCAGGCACTGTGCCGAGCCTGCGAAGATGCGGGCGTGCGCAAGCTCATTGCGGTCATTGGCGATAGCGCCAACTTGGGCTCGGTGGGTGTGCACCGCAGCGCGGGTTTTGCCGAAGTGGGCGTGCTGCACAACATGGGCTGGAAGTTTGGGCGCTGGCTGGACGTGGTGATGATGGAGAAGACCCTAGGTGCAGGCGCCAGCACCTCGCCCGAATAATCGGGCCATGCGTACCAAAAACAAAACCGTGGCTGCGTGGCTGGCCTTTGTCGGCGGCCCTCTGGGATTGCACCGTTTTTATCTACACGGACTGGGAGACACCTTGGGCTGGCTACTGCCCATCCCCACAGCACTGGGGCTGTATGGCATTCAGCGCGTGCAGGAACTGGGCCAAGACGACCAGCTCAGCTGGCTGTTGATTCCGCTACTGGGCTTCACCATCGCAGCCTGTGCGCTGGTGGCAATCTTGTATGGATTGAGCAGCCCCGAAAAATGGAATGCCCGCTTTAACCCCGATGCACCACCAGATGCGCAAGCGGCCCACACCAACTGGTTCACGATTGGCGCCATAGGCTTAGCTTTGATGATTGGCGCCACCGTGCTCATGGCCAGTCTTGCGTATAGCTTTCAGCACTACTTCGAATACCAAATCGAAGAGGCGCGCAAAATCTCGCAATAAGCGCTGCGCACCATAGCAATACATATTTCATAGCTACTACCCAGCATGTAAAAAGGACTTCAAAGCCTTTTGACTTTGAAGTCCTTATTGCATCAAGGCCAGCAGCTCACAAAATTGTGAATATGGCCTTATTGGTGCTTTAGTACAACTGCAGGCTCACCCAGTAGGCCACCGCTGCCACAAAGGCGCTGGCAGGAATGGTCAAGATCCAGGCCCACACGATATTGCCTGCTACGCCCCAGCGCACAGCGCTCATGCGCTGGGTGGAGCCCACACCAACGATGGCGCCGGTGATGGTGTGGGTGGTCGACACTGGTACACCCATCATCGTGGCCGTAAACAAAGTGATCGCACCGCCGGTTTCAGCGCAGAAACCGCCCACAGGCTTGAGCTTGGTGATCTTTTGGCCCATGGTTTTCACAATGCGCCAGCCACCAAACATGGTGCCCAAGCCAATGGCCGCGTAACAGCTGATGATGACCCAGTACGGCGGCGAAGTTTCCGAAGACGACATGTACCCAGTCGCCAGCAACAGCAGCCAGACGATACCAATGGTCTTTTGCGCATCGTTACCGCCGTGGCCCAAGGAATAAGCACCTGCGGACACCAATTGCAGACGGCGGAACCACTTGTCTACTTTGCTGGGGCGCGAACGGCGGCAGATCCAGGCAACGGCCACCATCAACAACGAACCGAAAATAAAGCCAAGCAGCGGGGAGATAAAGATGAACGCCACGGTCTTCAGCAGGCCTGCAGCAATCAGCGGCCCCGTGCCGGCCTTCGCGACCACCGCACCCACAATGCCGCCAATCAGCGCATGCGAGGAGCTGGAGGGAATACCGTAGTACCACGTGATCAGGTTCCAGATGATCGCCCCAGACAGCGCACCAAAGACGACGTGCGTGTCCACAATGTCGGGCGTCACAATGCCTTTACCGACGGTCGCCGCCACGCTGAGGTGGAAGACAAAAATCGCAATAAAGTTAAAGAAGGCAGCAAACACCACCGCTTGGGTGGGCTTGAGCACCCCCGTGGAGACAACAGTCGCAATCGAGTTCGCTGCATCATGAAAGCCATTCATGAAGTCGAACACCAGCGCCATCGCCACCAGCAAGATGACCACCCACAGGGCGGCTTGTACGGGTTCCATGGTCAGGATTCCTTGCTAGATTCGATCAGGAATTCTCGAGGACGATGCCCTCGATGGTGTTGGCCACGTCTTCGCACTTGTCGGTGATGGATTCCATCAACTCGTACACGGCCTTGAGCTTGATCAGCTCACGCACATCGGACTCTTCGCGGAACAGCTTGCTCATGGCGGCGCGCAGCACGCGGTCAGCGTCAGATTCCAGGCGGTCGATTTCTTCGCAAGTCTTCAGCGCAGCTTCGGCGGTGGATTCATCGCCAATGTGGTCCAGCAGCTTGACAGCATCGCGCAGGCGTTCGCAGCACTTCAGGCTCAGATCTGCCAGACGGTGGATCTCGTCGGTCATCGAACGAATGTCGTACAGCGCCATGGCTTCTGCCGAGTCCTGAATCAGGTCGGCCACATCGTCCATGCTGTTGATCAAGCTGTGGATGTGTTCGCGGTCGATGGGGGTGATGAAGGTTTGGTGCAGCGTCTTGCTGACTTCGTGCGTGATGCGATCGGCCGCGCGCTCTGCGTTGTCCACATCGCCGTTGTACTTTTCACGCAGGTGGGGATCGTTGTAGTTGTCCACCATTTGCGAAAACGCACGCGCCGCTTCGACGATGCGCTCTGCGTGCTGGTTGAACATTTCGAAAAAATTGCCTTCACGCGGCAAGAGCTTGCCAAACAGCATGGTCGCTCCTCAGGAGAGATGAATCGTTAGAAGTTAAACAGCCCACCCGCAACATGCGCGTAGGCTGCCGAAAATAGGGGTTGTACGCTCAGACGCTCTCTCCCGCAGCATGCGTAGATCTAGGCGGCCAATCACAAAACCGAGAGGCATCGCAGCAAAGCCATGGGCTAATCGCGATGAACTCCGGGCGGATTCTGCGTGACAACAGCAAGAAGATTTAATTAAATTTTCATGACAGTTGCGTGACAACTCGTGTAATAAGCACTTTAAGAGTAAGCGCATGCTTGCTTGAAAACAGCGATTTATTCGGTCAATTCAAAAACCTATCAAAAACTGACAACCTGCCCATGACCTTGTTGCAGCGCAGCAACAAGCCGCGCCACCCTCATTAAGAGGGCTTTCTTTTCTCAGG
>JBJEZV010000076.1:3656-5605 GCA_051887595.1 Comamonas sp. | reverse complement strand
CGCGACAACAAGGCCGAGTTGACTTCGAACGACGGGTTTTCGGTGGTGGCGCCAATGAAAGTGAACAAGCCGCTTTCCACGTGCGGCAAAAAAGCATCCTGCTGGCTTTTGTTGAAACGGTGCACCTCATCCACAAACACAATGGTGCGCTGGGGCATGAGACCGCTGCGCGCCGCTTCGGCCTGTTCGACGGCCTCGCGTATGTCTTTGACGCCACCCAGCACTGCGCTGATGGACAGAAACTGCGCATCGAATGCATCGGCCATCAAACGCGCAATGGTGGTTTTGCCCACACCGGGCGGCCCCCACAAGATGCAGCTGTGCGGGCGGCCCGATTCAAACGCCAGGCGCAGCGGCATGCCTTCGCCCAACACATGCTGCTGCCCCACCACTTCACCCAGCGTGCGCGGACGCAAACGCTCAGCCAGCGGCTGGTGCAAACCCGAGGCTGCGGAATCTCCCGATAAATCAGACCCCGCCCTAGGGTTTGTTCTAGAAGTTGCCATATAACAAAACCTTATATGAGGCAAAATTAAAAGTTAGCGAACACCAGCTTTGCGCGCAATGCTCACCCGTATTGCCCCAAACCGTTGTTTTACCCGTTCCCTCAGCCACAAGCTTATACGGCACGGCGCTTTTCTTGGAGCCATCCTGTGCGTGACCCGCAAGGACTCGGCCATGGAGCCCACGACCATCGATGATGGAAATAAGTGTGCGCTCACTAGAATTTCATCACGCTTTATAAACACCGGCTGACTGCACTGACCCGCAGTGGCTTTCGAGGTAATTTGGTCTTTCGTATGCAAACACTCAAGACGCGGGACATTCTGGCCCTCGGCTTTATGACCTTCGCGCTGTTTCTGGGCGCAGGCAATATTATTTTCCCTCCCAGCGTAGGTCTGGCGGCGGGTGAGTTCCAGTGGTCAGCGGCCCTGGGCTTTTTGCTCACCGGTGTGGGCCTGCCCTTGCTGGGCGTCGTGGCGCTGGCCCGCGTGGGCGGCGGCCTGGACACCTTGACCAGCCCGATTGGCAAGCTGGCAGGCACTTTGATGGGCCTAGCCATTTACCTGACCATTGGCCCCTTCTTTGCCACACCGCGCACGGCGACGGTGTCGTTTGAAGTGGGCATGGCACCGTTTACCGGCAATACGCCTGAGGCGCTGCTGGTGTTCAGCGTGGGCTACTTCTTGCTGGTGATGGTGCTGTCGCTGTTCCCCGGCAAGCTCATGGACAACATTGGCAAGATCATCACTCCGGCCTTGATCGCTGTGCTGGCCATTTTGGGCTGCGCTGCCTTTATGGCGCCTGCTGGTGACTTGGCAGCGCCTGCCGCAGCCTATGCATCCTCGGGCAAGGCCCTGGCCCAAGGCTTTGTGATGGGCTACCAGACCATGGACGCGCTGGCTTCCCTGGTGTTTGGCATTTTGATTGTGGCTTCCATCAAGGCTGCGGGCGTGACCGATGCGCGCCTGCACACGCGCTACACCATCTACGCCGGCATCATTGCCGCCATCGGTCTGGGACTGGTCTATGTCTCGCTGATTTATCTGGGCGCCATGAGTGGCACCGTCGTCCCCGCAGACGCCAGCGGCGTGCAAATCTTGACCACGTACGTGGAAAACGTCTTTGGCACCAGCGGCATCGTGCTGCTGGCAGCAGTGATTTTGCTGGCTTGCCTGACCACGGGCGTGGGTCTGGTCAGTGCCTGCTCGACCTATTTCAGCGAACTGCTGGGCGTGCGTTACCGCACGGTGGTGATCGTCATGTCGGTGTTCAGCGCCGTGGTGGCCAACCAAGGTTTGGCCCAATTGATCGCCGTGGCCGTGCCTGTGCTGGTGACCATCTATCCCGTAGCAATTGCGCTGATTGCGCTGGGGCTGCTGTCTAAGCTGTGGAAGCACCGCGCGCGCGTGTTCATCCCCGTCATGAGCGTGGCGCTGGTGTTTGGC
>JBJEZV010000076.1:0-3556 GCA_051887595.1 Comamonas sp. | reverse complement strand
GGCAGCACCCGCAGATCATGAAAGCGGATCACCGAGCGCTGGCCAAAACCGTCCAAGATGTCCATGGCCGTCAGCGTATCGCCTGCAAAGCCCACGCGCACGCTTTTGAGTTGGCCATCGGGCGACTTGGGCGTGGCTTCCACCCACTGCAGCCCATCAGCGTCGGGGGCGGCCTTGAGCGTGAAGTCCTTTTGCAGGCCCGACAAATCATGGGCCGAGGCCAGGATCGCCGCAGGTGTGCTGCCCAGCGCATCGGCTTGGCGTCGCTGGGTCACCTGGTTCAGGTCCACGTCATACAGCCACACGGTTTGGCCATCAGCAACAATGGTTTGTTCAAACGGTTTTTGGTAGAAAAATTTGAACTGCCCGGGGCGCTGGAAGGCAAATTCGCCACTGCTGTTTTTGGTGCGCGCAGGCTGACCTTCTTTGGCCGGCGAGGTCACCGTCTGCGTAAATTGCGCCTGTCCGGCCTGGGCCGTGCGCATAAAGTTTTCCAGGCTTTGCAGGCCATCGGCCCAAACTGCCAAGGGCAACATGCCCCACAAAGCCACCACGCCTAAGCTTTTTTTCATCCTCAAAATCCCTTCTTGATGTCGCTGCCTGCGACACCGAATCACTCGGGACGCGCAGGCACCAAAACTTCTCGCTGGCCGCTGCTGGTGAGCGAACTCACCAATCCGGCTTTTTCCATTTGCTCCAGCAAATTGGCCGAGCGGTTGTAACCAATGCGCAGCTTGCGCTGCACGTACGAAATGCTGGCCTTGCGGTCCTTGAGCACAATTTCTACGGCTTGGTCGTACATGGGGTCCTTCTCGCCCCCGTCGCCACCGTCGCCATCCAGACCGCCCTCTTCCGATGTTGCGGCCTCCAGTACTCCTTCGACGTAATCCGGCTCGCCTTGTTCCTTCAAATAACTCACAACCCGATGTACTTCGTCGTCCGACACAAAAGCGCCGTGCACCCGAATAGGCAAGCCCGTGCCACTGGCCATGTAGAGCATGTCACCCATACCCAGCAGACTTTCAGCGCCCATCTGGTCTAGAACGGTTCGGCTATCAATCTTGGATGACACCTGGAACGCAATACGTGTCGGAATGTTCGCTTTGATCAGGCCCGTAATCACATCGACGCTGGGGCGCTGGGTGGCCAAAATCAGGTGAATGCCTGCCGCGCGTGCCTTTTGAGCCAGGCGAGCAATCAGCTCTTCAATCTTCTTGCCCACGACCATCATCAGGTCGGCCAACTCATCGATCACGATCACGATGTGCGGTAGCCGATCGAGTGGCTCAGGGGACTCTGGCGTCAGGCTGAACGGGTTACCAATGATTTCGCCCTTTGCGTTGGCTTCACCAATCTTTGCGTTGTAGCCCGCCAGATTGCGCACCCCCAGCTTGGACATGAGCTTGTAGCGGCGCTCCATCTCAGCCACACACCAGTTCAAGCCATTGGCGGCCTGCTTCATATCCGTCACCACGGGGGCCAACAGGTGTGGAATGCCTTCATAGACCGACATTTCCAGCATCTTGGGGTCGATCATCAACAAGCGCACGTCCTTGGCCTCGGCCTTGTACAGCAGCGAGAGAATCATGGCATTGATACCGACGGACTTGCCGGACCCCGTCGTACCGGCCACCAGCACGTGCGGCATCTTGGCCAAATCAGCCACCACGGGCTTGCCTTCGATGTCCTTGCCCAAGCCCATGGTCAGCAGGCTCTTGGCCTCGTGGTAGACCTGAGAGCCCAGCACTTCAGACAATCGAATCGACTGGCGCTTGGCATTGGGCAGCTCCAGCGCCATGAAATTTTTGCCAGGAATGGTTTCGATCACGCGGATCGACACCAGCGACAGCGAACGCGCCAAGTCTTTGGCCAGGTTCACCACCTGCGAGCCCTTCACGCCCGTAGCAGGCTCGATTTCATAGCGTGTGACTACCGGCCCCGGCGTGGCCTGCACCACGCGTACTTCCACGCCAAAATCCTTGAGCTTTTTCTCGATCAAGCGGCTGGTCATCTCCAGCGTCTCCGGCGAGACGGTTTCCTGCTTAAGAGGGGGTGCATCGAGCAAATCCACCTGGGGCAAGCCACCGTCATGCATGCCCGTGTCTTGGAACAGCGGCTTTTGGCGTTCTTTGATCACGCGCTCGCTGGGCGCACTGGGTGCGGCAGACGGCGTGACAATCAGCACGGGCTCGTGGTGCTCTTCAATTTCCGTGCGCTCTTCTTCCACCACCTTGGCACGCTGCTGGGCTGCTTTGCGGCCTTCTGCCACATCTTTGACCTTTTCCCGATTTTGCTTGCTCAGGCGCACCAGCGCCTCAATGCGCGCGCCCAGCCCTTCCGCTGCGCGGCCCCAAGAAAAGCGAAACACCAAGGACAGCGACAACACCAGCAGCAAAATGCCAATCAGGCCAGAACCCGTAAAGCCCAGCCAGCGCACCGCCGTCACGCCCAAGCTGTAGCCCAAAACGCCGCCTGCATGGCCGGGCAACATCGATTCAAAACGGTACAGACGCGACCACTCCAGCATGCAGCTCACAGCCAGCAGCAACAGCACACCACACCACCACTGCATGCGTGCCTGAATGGGCTCGGCCTGCAGACTTTCGCCACGCATCCAGCGCAGCGCCGACAAAGCCAAGGCATACAAGGCCACCAGCACCATCCACCAAATCGACATGCCAAAACCAAAATAACAGGCATCGGCCACGATGGCGCCCAACCGCCCCATCCAGTTGTGCACCACACCTGCCTCACTGCTGCCGGAGGTGGACCACGCTGGGTCCAAGATGGAATAGCTGAACATCGCCAGCAGCCAGAAAAACAGGCCGAGCGAACCAGCGATCAAGCAAATTTCATGGCCAAAGCGCGCAAACCCAGAGCGGGGCGCGTTTTTGGCGGTATTCGCATTCAGTGCATTCAGTGAATAAGTCATACGCAGGCGGGAGCTTACCTTAGCCGCGTCCCATGCTTGTACAAACCGTTGCAACGCCAATGCAAGCACTTGCAACATCTGCCTCCGCGGGCAGTGATTAGTCTGGGCCTATGGGCATGTTTATGAATATGCACTCCAAGGGCAACCCTAGCTTTCTACAATGCATGGTTGACCCGCGCAAGCGGCGCCTGCCTTTGCAGGTTTGCCGAGTGTTCCACCGTGCGGCGCCCACCGGCTGCACTTCTTCTTCGAAAAGCAACGATGTCCAATCACCAACACGCCAAAGTCCTGATTCTGGGTTCCGGCCCCGCCGGCTACACCGCTGCCATCTACGCAGCGCGCGCCAACCTCAACCCCATGCTCATTACTGGTATGGCGCAAGGCGGCCAGCTGATGACCACCACCGAAGTGGACAACTGGCCTGCGGATGTCAATGGCGTGCAAGGTCCTGAGCTGATGCAGCGCTTCATGGAGCACGCTGAGCGCTTCAAGACCCAGCTGGTGTTTGACCACATCCATAGCGTGGATCTGTCCAAGCGCCCCTTCACACTCAACGGTGACAGCGGCACTTACACCTGCGACAGCCTGATCATTGCCACCGGCGCTTCGGCCAAGTACCTGGGC
>JBJEZV010000075.1:0-2172 GCA_051887595.1 Comamonas sp. | reverse complement strand
CAGAGCCCTGGGAGCAGCACGAAGCCATGGACGAGCGCCGCCGTGCCTTCTATGAGTACCACGCCGCGATGATGGAGCCTTGGGACGGCCCCGCTTCCTTGGTCTTTACCGATGGCCGCCAAATTGGCGCCACGCTGGACCGCAACGGCCTGCGCCCTTCGCGTTATGTGGTGACCGAAGACGATCTGGTGATCTTGGCTTCTGAAGCAGGCGTATTGCCCGTGCCTGATAGCAAGATTGTGCGCAAGTGGCGCCTGCAACCCGGCAAGATGCTGCTGATCGATCTGGAGCAGGGTCGCATGATTGAAGACGATGAGCTCAAGGCCAACATCGTCAACACCAAGCCTTATAAGCAGTGGATTGAGAACCTGCGCATCAAGCTCGACCAAGTGGAAGTCCCGGCTGACTTTGTGGTGCCTGCTAAGCACGAGCTGCCCTTGCTGGAGCGCCAGCAAGCTTTTGGCTTTACCCAAGAAGACATCAAGTTCATCCTCGAACCCATGGCCAAGGCTGGCGAAGAGGGTGTGGGTTCGATGGGTAACGACAGCCCGCTGGCCGTGCTTTCGAGCAAGAACAAGCCGCTGTACAACTACTTCCGCCAGATGTTCGCGCAGGTGACCAACCCGCCGATCGACCCCATCCGAGAAGCCATCGTGATGAGCCTGGTGTCCTTTGTGGGTCCCAAGCCCAACCTGCTGGACATCAACCAGGTCAACCCTCCCATGCGCCTGGAACTGCAGCAGCCTATCCTCGACTTCGAGGGTATGGCCAAGCTGCGCGACATTGAAAAGCACACACACGGCAAATTCAAGAGCGCGACCATTGACATCACTTACCCGCTGAGCTGGGGCCGTGAAGGCGTGGAAGCTAAGCTGGCTTCGCTGTGCGCCCATGCGGTGGACGAGATCAAGGGCGGTGCCAACATCCTGATCATCAGCGACCGCTATGTATCGGCAACGCAAGTGGCCATCCCTGCACTGTTGGCGCTGTCGGCCATCCACCAGCATCTGGTGCGCGAGGGTCTGCGCACCACCACAGGTCTGGTGGTGGAAACCGGCACAGCACGTGAAATCCACCACTTCGCGGTGCTGGCAGGCTATGGTGCAGAAGCAGTGCACCCCTATCTGGCCATGGAAACGCTGGCCGATATGTACCAGCAGCCTGTGGGCGGCGTGGATGCGAAAAAGGCCATTTACCACTACGTCAAGGCGATTGGGAAGGGGCTGTCCAAGATCATGTCCAAGATGGGTGTGTCGACTTATATGTCCTACTGTGGCGCGCAGCTGTTTGAGGCCGTGGGCTTGAACAGTGCGACGGTGGACAAGTACTTCACCGGCACTGCCAGCCGTGTCGAGGGTATTGGCGTGTTTGAAATTGCGGAAGAAACGATCCGCAACCATTTAGGAGCTTTCAGCAACGATCCCGTGCTGGAAACCATGCTGGATGCTGGTGGCGAGTACGCTTGGCGCGCACGTGGTGAAGAGCACATGTGGAGCCCCGATGCGATTGCCAAGCTGCAGCACTCCACACGCGCCAATAACTTCAGCACCTACAAGGAATACGCCCAGCTGATTAACGACCAAAGCAAGCGCCACATGACGCTGCGCGGTTTGTTTGAATTCAAGGTCGATCCTGTCAAGGCCATTGCACTCGATGAGGTTGAGCCTGCTTCGGAGATCGTCAAGCGCTTCGCTACAGGTGCCATGTCGCTGGGTTCGATTTCGACCGAAGCGCACGCCACTTTGGCCGTTGCCATGAACCGCATTGGCGGCAAGAGCAACACTGGTGAAGGCGGTGAAGATCCGAAGCGCTACCGCAATGAGCTCAAGGGCATCCCGATCAAGCAAGGTGAGTCGCTGGCGTCCATCATCGGTAAGGAACAGGTCGAGTCCGATATCGAACTGCTGGACGGCGACAGCCTGCGCTCCAAGATCAAGCAGGTGGCTTCTGGCCGTTTCGGCGTGACTGCCGAATACCTGGTGTCGTCTGACCAGATTCAGATCAAGATGGCCCAGGGTGCCAAGCCCGGAGAAGGCGGTCAGTTGCCTGGCGGTAAGGTGTCTGAGTACATTGGTATGCAGCGTTACTCGGTGCCCGGCGTGGGCCTGATTTCGCCACCTCCGCACCACGACATTTATTCGATCGAAGACTTGGCGCAGCTGATCCACGATT
>JBJEZV010000074.1:0-2173 GCA_051887595.1 Comamonas sp. | reverse complement strand
GAGCCTCCGTTCATGCTGGCGATTAGCGTCTACGAAGCTTTGCGCCATGCGTTGGCCCAAGCCCGTCAGGCTAAAGGCAAACCGGGTTTGGTGCGCCTGCAGGCCCCGGCAACAGCCGAGCATGTGCTGCAGGCGCTGCAAGCCGATTGATCAAGCCGGCACAGCCGAAATTTGCCCCACTGCGGTTTGTGCCCGGCCGCGCCGTTTGGCCTCGTAGCAGGCCAGATCGGCGGCACGCAGGGCTTCTTCAGGCTGGTGGCGTGTGGCATCTACGGCCACCACCCCCACACTGATACTCACCCAATAGCGTTCACCATTGCACAGCGGCTGCCAGCGCCACACGGCGTCGCACAGCGATTGGGCAATGCCCTGGGCATGGGCCAAGCTCACTCCAGGCAGCAGCACCACGAACTCATCGCCTCCCAGCCGAGCCACATCCCCCAGGGCCTGGGTGTAACTGGCCAGCAGGCGCCCTACGTGGCGCAAGACCTTGTTACCCATTTCCCGCGAGGTGACTTCATTAAGCATGCCCAAGTGATCTAGGTCAGCAAACAGCACACACCCCTGGGCAGGTGGGGGACTCAATTCATGCGCTGCAGGCAGTCGCGGCACGCTCAAGCTTTGCGTAATCCATGACTGCATGTTCCACATAAAAGCTTCTCGTGTCGGAAGACCTGTGAGCTCGTCGCGCCACAAGCGCTGATCGACAGGGACATGCTGCAAGCGCCGTTGGCGCCACGGCAGACGTAGCCGCCATACCGTAGCATCTGGCAACTGTGAGGGCACCCAAGCCAGCACTTCGCAGTCAATCACATCGCCATCTTTTTTGCGCAAGCACACACAGCCTTCGAAGCTGCCCAGCTCCATCAAGGTCTGCCGCAGCAGTTGCAGCGTATCTGCACGGTCAAACAGTTGCTGCATGGCGGGTGGCTCGTCTTGGTGAATATCGATACCCAGCATGACACTCACTTGGGGCGTAGCCATTTGAATGCGGTTGTCATATTCAAGCAGCATTGCCGATGGAGCCGCTTCAAACATGGCCCACACCGCTGCGTAAGGCGGCTGTATGACAGGCGGCGTGTGGTGCTTATGCTCAACTGGTTCGGGAGCGTCTTGCTCCAATGCCAAATCATCCAATTGCAAAGGCATTTTTTCTCGACGCGGCCAAGGGGCCAGCCAGCCCCACAGCGCCACAGCCGCAAGCAACGATAGCGCGGCAAATCCCCCCACTAAAAGAGCGATCGCCCGCCGCGACAAGCCTGTAGGCCACAACTGATCAGCAGCAATGTCGCGCACCATCACGGCCTGCCATTGCGGCAAGGGCAGACCCACGCGCGTGGCCATGACATGGCCCCATACACGTGTGTCAGCATGGGCGACAGAAGGCTCTGACAGGCGAGGCCAGTCCGTCGCGTAGGCATCCCAAACCTCGGAGATATTGCGCCACCGCTGCACGCTGTCCGAGTGCGCCAAAATCAGCCCATCTTCTCCGATCAACAGGTATTGCATGGCTTGGTCGTCTTGTTCAGCATGGGGAATCAAGCCAGCCACAGGCAAGCGCAGTACGGCGGCCAAAGCACCCGCTACCTTGTAGTCGCTGTGGTGCAGCGGCACCGCCATGACCACGAACAAGTAGGCGCTTTCGTCGCCCGGTTGCATATAGGTGAGGCTGGGTTTGCCATCTTCCATCGTGCGGCGCAATGCATCTTGCCCTCGGGCATCGAGTGCCATGCGCGAGCCTGTAGCGCTGTACTGGCTCATCTGCGCTTGGGGGAATACGGCATGCACGCTGTCGAAGATTTGCAGCACCGAGCCTTCTTGCTGCATCAATGCCGCCATGGATTCGGTGTCGAGCAAAGTTGGCGCTTCCCAGCCCTGGGCCATTGAGGTCAATACCCGTTGCATGGATTCCAGACGGGTGGTGATGGTGCGCGCCCACAGATCGGCCAGCTGGGTTTGCTGCGCCATCAGCCGCGTAGTCGTGCGCTCATCCATCTCATGGGTGACCAGATAGACCGCCCACAGCATGGCGGCTGCCACCCACATGGCGATCCACAGCAGTGCCCAGCGCAGCCGCCGAGGGCTGAGCGATTTGACGACATTAGCCGCAGGATGGGAGGGCGTTGTGGAATGCACAACGCACTATAGGCAGTGATAAATACAGATGCTTCTG
>JBJEZV010000073.1:0-2173 GCA_051887595.1 Comamonas sp. | reverse complement strand
GCTGGCTTGTCTTCGCGCGGAATGCCAATGCTGGCGTAGAGATCTTCACCATTGGCATAGCGGCGTGTACGGTAAGGCTCCCACAGATTGGCCGGGTAAGACGGATAGTCTGCACTTTCTTCACCCGCCACTTGGGCAATGTCGGCCAGCAACGCCTGCAGCGCCTCACCTGCGAAAGCGGTAACACGCCAAGGCTGCAAATTGCCGCCGGAGGCCGCAAGCGCAGCGTCTTGCATCAATTGCTGCACCAGCGCAGCTGGAGGCACTTGTTCAGTAAATGCGCGCACTGAGCGGCGCGCTTGCAAGGCGTTCACAACGTCCATGTCCATCCCTCCTGTTTTTTCGATTTCGGTGCTTGCCAGCAAGCAAACCCACAAGCGTACAGGAGACAGCAGCCATGTGGCGCAATCTGGGCAGCCGCACCATGACAGATAAAAAAGCCAAGACGCACCACGCGCCTTGGCCAGATCTCAAAAGCCTCGCTCCGGCAGCTTATTTACCCAGAATCTGGTCGATCTTGGCCTTTTCAAAGTGCGCGCCTCGCTCGCTTTCACAGGGCACGCAATCGGTCTTAAGTTGGGCCGAGAGTTTTTCGACCGCAGCCCACAGCAGCTGCAACTGCTGCTCGTGCGTGGCGGCGCCTTCCGCCAAGCTCTTCATGGCTTGGGTAATGGGGTCATCTTCGGTCACGCCATAGGCGGTAAAGCCTTTGCTTTGGTCTGCACAAGGATCTTTTTGGGCGGCAGCCGCTGCAGCGGCGTTCGCAGCATCCAATGAAGGCGCCTGGGCTGCCGATGCAGGCGGCACTGACGCGCTGGGCGCACGCATTTCAGCCACGTCTGCACTCTCGCCCTTTTTGGAAGGAATGATGCGTGCAGGAATGCCCACCGCCGTTGCGCCAGCGGGCACGGGTTTGATGACCACTGCGTTGGAGCCAATCTTGGCGTCGTCGCCCACTTCAAAACCACCGAGCACCTTGGCCCCGGCGGAGACCACCACATTTTTGCCCAGCGTGGGGTGACGCTTGGTGCCCTTGTACAGCGAGGTTCCGCCCAGAGTCACACCATGGTAGATGGTGCAGCCATCGCCCACCACTGCGGTTTCGCCGATCACCACACCCATGCCGTGATCGATGAACACGCGCTCACCAATCACTGCGCCAGGGTGAATTTCAATGCCCGTGAGCCAGCGTCCAATGTGCGAGGTAAAGCGACCCAGCCACTTGAGGTTGTGGGTCCAGCACCAGTGGGCAGGACGGTGCCACCAGATGGCATGCAACCCGGGATAACAAGTGATGACCTCCCAGGTGCTACGCGCCGCAGGATCGCGGTCAAGAATGCACTGGATGTCAGAACGCAGTCGGGAAAGCATCAGAGGCGTCACCTGTTACAAAAGGGCTGCACAGTTTAGTGCTTTGGGGGCGTGCTTTGCAGCATCGCTTTAGCGACACCGCGCAAGATGTGGATTTCTTCCTGGGTCAGTTGCGCGCGGTTGAACATTTGGTTGAGGCGCGGCATGAGCTTCTTGGGCGCAGCAGGGTCCAAAAAGCCAATATGGGCCAGTGCTTGCTCCCAATGTCCCAGCATACCTGCCACCTGTTGCATGTCCGCACGCTCAGGCCGAGGCGTGTGCTCCACCACGGGAAAGCCACCCAACGCCTGGCGCCATTCATAGGCCACGACCTGAATGGCAGCGCCCAGATTCAAAGAACCAAACTGCGGATTGGACGGAATCGACAAGGCCACATCGCAGCGGTAAACATCTTCATTGGCCATGCCAAAGCGCTCACAGCCAAACATCAAGCCAATGCCGCGTTCGCCATGCACCGACGTGGCGCTGGCACATGCGGCGTCCCCCGCCCCATCCTCGCCATCCACGTTGGCGGTGCGCAACTGGCCGCTCATGAGCATTTCAAAATGCTGGCGCGGCGTGCGTGTGGGTGGGCCAAAATCACGCGGTGTCATGGCTGTGGCACACAGGTGCGATAAGCCTTCCACGGCCTCTTCGACAGTCTCCACAATGCGTGCTTGGCTCAGCACATCCAGAGCGCCACTGGCACGCTGGATGGTTTCTTCCTTGCGCAGCACATTGCTCCAGCGTGGGCGCACCAACACCAAGTCATCAAAGCCCATGGTTTTCATGGCGCGGGCAGCAGCACCCACATTGCCAGCAT
>JBJEZV010000072.1:0-18123 GCA_051887595.1 Comamonas sp. | reverse complement strand
CACGCGCAGGCCATGCAGTGCGCCTGCGGGAATGGATGAGGAGGAGGTAGGAAGTAGTTCTTGCATGCGTTCTTTCCGCGCCGCAGCGGGAATGCCTGCGGCCTGTACGCATGATGCAAAACCCTTTGCCAGGCGTAAAACGCTGTTTGGCGAATCTGCCATCGCATTTGGGCATAGCCAGAGCAAAATTCAGTATTTACCCTTAGTTAATCTATTCAAGTTCTCTCAGCCGTGCCTAACCAGCAAAGCAAAATAAGCCATGCGTCTTGACCCCGTTTCTCTGCGCCTGTTTGTTGCTGTGATGGAAGAACAGGCCATCGCCCGCGCCGCTGTGCGCGAACACATCGCCACCTCTGCCGCCAGCCGTCGCCTGTCTGAACTGGAAGCGCGCTTGCAGGTGCAGCTGTTCACACGCAGCAACCGAGGCATTGCCCCCACCCCAGCTGCCTACACCCTGCTGGATTTGGCGCGCAGCATGCTGGGAGAGATGGATGGCATTGCCCGCCAAATGCGTGAATACGGCAGCGGCGTGCGCGGCCATGTGCGCATGCTGGCCAATATCTCGGCGATCACGCAATTTCTGCCTGCGCAGCTGCAAAGTTTTTTGGCCCAGCACCCAGATGTGCAGGTGCATTTGCAGGAAAAGGTCAGCACCGAAATTGCGCTGGCCGTGGCACAAAACACAGCAGATTTCGGCATCTTGAATACCGGCAGCTACGGCGGCGATTTGACCTTGGTGCCCTACCGGCGTGACGAGCTGATTTTGATTGCGCCCCAAGGCCACCCGCTGACCGAGCATCGTCGCGTGCGCATGCGCCAGGCCTTGGTATATGACTTTGTGGGCGCCCATACGGGCAGCGCCATCAACGCCCGACTCAATCGCAGTGCCGCACAGCTGGAAATGCCACTCAAGCTACGTATCCAAGTGACCAGCTATGACGCTATGTGTCTGATGGTGGCTTCAGGCTTAGGGATTGGTGTGTTGCCGCGCCAAAGTGCCGCTCTGTATGCCCACAGCTTGCCGATTGCGACCATCGATCTGGCAGAGCCTTGGGCACAGCGCCAACTGTGGATTTGCATGCGCTCTTACGACGCCTTACCGCCCGTGGCGAAAGTGCTGGTAGACCACCTTACACAGTCGAGCACACAAGAAGGCGAAACGACACCGACTTCAAGCTCTCACTGAACTGACATATGCATATTGCTTTTATGTCTATGACCGTCAGCCCCTTGTGCTCTGTCACAAGCAGCTTGCAGCGAAAATAGCGCTTGGTCAGGAAGCACTCGCACCCACAGGTGCTGTGCTTGCTGGGATTTCCGTGACGGTCACTTGCACCGAAGAATTACCTAGGCTGTTTGCATGAAAAACTCCCACCTTTTGACGCTGGCTGTGTGCATGGGCAGCACCGGCTGGGCATGGGCCGCAGCGCCACTGCTGTCGCCGCAAGATCTTTCGCTGGTACTCAACAAGCCTGGCGTGCGCGTCATTGACATTCGCCCACCAGAAGAATTTGCCGCCAACCACATCCCCGGCTCTGTCAATGCGCCGTATGGCAAATGGCGCGGCCCCGCGAGCAACCCCGGCGAATTGCCAGACCACGACAAGCTGGTCGCGCTGGTGCAGTCGCTGGGGCTGACCGCACAAACGCACGCCGTCGTCGTCTCGCATGGCAAAGACACCACCGATTTCGGCGCCATGGCGCGTGTGTACTGGACGCTTAAATCGCTGGGCTTGAGTGAGCTGTCCATCCTCAATGGCGGGCTCAAAGAATGGGAAGCGGCCAAGATGCCCTTCTCTAAAGTGCCCGTGCAAGTGGCGCCCAGCACCTATGCGCCCACGTTCGATGCCACTTGGCTGTCGACGCGCCAAGACATTCAGCAAAGCCTCAAGCTCAGCAACGCGGTGCTGGTGGACTCGCGCCCCGATGCGTTCTACCAAGGCAAAACCCAGGCCCCAGCCGCCAAGCTCGCAGGCACGCTGCCCGGTGCTGTGCAGCTGGACTTTAACCAGTGGTTCTTGCCCAAGACCACGCGTTTTGTCGATACCGAACAGGCTAAGCAGATTGCCGCGCAAATTCAAGTGCCCGAAGGGCAAGACGCTGTCGCGTTTTGCAACACCGGCCATTGGGCCGCAACCGACTGGTTTGGCATGAGCGAAGTCGCGGGCATGCCCAACGTGAAGCTGTATGCAGGTTCCCTGGTCGACTGGACCCAGCAGCCCGACTATCCTGCGCTGGAAAACGCGCCCGGTCGCGGTGAACAGTTGATGCGTGCCACCAAGCAATGGTGGGAGCGCAAGTTCAATTGAAGCGCTGAAAACGCTGCAAAACATCAATACATGAGCATCTTGCCTAGGACTATCAACGTTTTCAAATACAAAACACTTTGAAATGCGTATAGATCAAAGGCAAGCAGCTATTAAAAACAAATATTGCATCCTTCGAGAGGCTGTCTTCGTATGAAGCGATTACCTTTGGCCATTGTGATGGCTGTGTTCTTTGGCTGGCTGCTGTGGTCCGTGTCGGTACGCCAAGCCGGCCTGTTTGTGGTGGGCATTGGTCTGGGCGCTGTGCTGGCGGGCAAGCGCTTTGGCTTTACCACGGGCTGGCGCATGCTGGTGGAAGACAAAGATCCATCGGGCGTGTTTGGACAGTTGCTGCTGCTGGCGCTGGCGGCGTGCTTGGCCATGCCGTTGCTGGGTCATTTTCCTGAGTTGACTGCAGCCCTCGGGCCACCGAGCGTGAGCTTGCTGGTGGGCGCCTTCGTGTTTGGTTTGTGCATGCAAATTGCCGATGGCTGCGGCAGCGGCACGCTGTACAAAGCAGGCTTGGGCATTCCCATGAACGCGGCGATCTTGCCGGTGTTTGCGATCGGCAGCTTTTTGGGCAGCGTGCACCTGGGCTGGTGGCTGGATCTGGGCCGCACCGAACCCGTGGGCTTGGTCAGCGCCTGGGGCTGGGATGTGGCGTTAACGGCAACGCTGGCCGCATTGGCGATGGTGGCAGCAGGCGTGAGCCTGTATTGCAAGCGCGCCAACCTCAAAGCGGGCCTGCGGCCCAAGCCGCTGTTTGTGCGCAAATGGGTGGTCGGGGCGGTCTTGCTGGCCTTGCTGGCAACCGCCAACTTGCTCATCGCAGGCCAACCCTGGGGCGTGGTCTACGGCTTTGGTCTGTGGGCCGCTAAGCTGGCCAGCGCCACCGGCGCCGTCGATCTGTCTGCCAACTGGTTCTGGAGCCAGCCCGGCAACGCTGCGCGCCTGACAGAGACTGTGCTGCTGGACGTGACCTCCATCACCAACATTGGTATTTTGGCGGGCGCCCTGTGGGTGAGCGCCTCCACACCCACATCATCCAAACCATTGACGGCCCAGCAATGGGTGGTGGCGCTGGTCGCAGGCTTGGTACTGGGCTACAGCTCGCGACTGGCTTTTGGCTGCAATGTGGGCGCCATGTTCTCAGGCATTTCCACAGGCTCCATCCACGGTTGGATCTGGGTGCCTCTGGCATTTGCAGGCACGATTTTTGGTCTGCGTATTCGCCGCCGTTTCGGCTTTTAAGAAAGGACATGCGCCATGACTTCTAAGACCGTAATGCGCACTGCTTTCTGGGCGGTGCTGGTAGCTTTTCTGGTGTGGGACTTCCACAGCTCCAAACCCGTGGATTTGCGTTTTGAAGCGCCGCTGATTGCTGCTGGATCGGGCGTGGCCGTGCAAGGTGGCCATTGTTCCATGCCGGACTAAAATTTCCGCAACTCACACCTTCTAAGGCCGCGTAAGCGGCCTTTTTCATGCCTGACGATTGCTGAATTCCTGCCTTTGGACGACATCAGTTTGCGTCCGCGCCGACGCCTTGGCTGCACCGCCAGCCCCTAGCATGGTGGACTTCTTTCTCCACCCATGCTGTATGCCGCTGCTCCATTGGCTCTTGATAGCACTTGCTGTTTTTCTGTCTGTCGTCACGGTGCTGCCATGGTTCCAACATCCCGCATGGTGGGTGCGCATCTGGGATTTTCCGCGCCTGCAACTGGCCTTGCTGTCATTGGTGGGCACGCTGTTGACAGCAGCTTCTGCATTGGCTGACGACTGGCAGTGGCCGCTGCAAATCATCTTTTTGCTCACCTTGCTCTACCAAGCGTGGTGGATCTTGCCTTACACCCCACTCTGGAAGCAGGAAGTGATGCAGGCCGACGCCAGCACGGCCGATCCACGCCTGCGCGTCATGGCCAGCAATGTGCTGACCACCAACCGCAACGCCACAGCGCTGATCGAGCTGGTGCAGCAGCACCGTCCTGATGTACTGGTCACGCTGGAAACCGATGTATGGTGGCAGGCCCAATTGAAGTCCTTAGAAGCTGACTACCCGCACCGCATTGCGTGCCCGCTCGACAACCTCTACGGCATGCATGTTTACTCCCGGCTGCCGTTGAGCGACACCTCGATTGCCTATCTGGTAGAGCCTGATGTGCCCAGCATCCACGCCAGTGTGCATGTGACGGACGAACTGGTGGTGCGCATGCATTTTTTGCACCCTGCCCCGCCCAGCCCGACCGAAAACGAGGAATCCACCGAGCGCGATGTGGAGTTGCTGATGGTGGCCAAAAGCCTGCATGCCGAAAAAGGGCCTGTCATTGTCACTGGGGATTTGAACGATGTGGCCTGGTCACCCACCACGCGCATGTTCCGCAAGATCAGCCGCCTGCTGGACCCTCGCGTGGGACGCGGCATGTACAACAGTTTTCATGCCCAGTATTTCTTTGCACGCTGGCCGCTGGATCACTTTTTCCACAGCGACCATTTCCAGGTCGTACATGTCGCGCGCCTGCCATCGATTGGCTCAGACCACTTTCCCGTCTTGCTGGAATTGCAGTACCACCCCAGCAACGCAGCCTTACAAGAAGGGCTGGATGTGGATGCACAAGACCGCCAAGACACCACTGAAAAACTGCGCGAAGAAGGCGCCAATTCAGCGGATGTGCCCACGCCGCAAAGCCGAGGCTGAGTATTCACTCCGAATATTTCCCAAGCCTGGACATATCAGTTTGTCTATTGGCCGCATCACTTCATCGTGCATCGCGAAGCCACACCAAGCAATGCAAGAAACAGCCGCCGCTCAAGGCTTTTTAGCGGCTAGATGCCGTCATATGCGCTTTAGTTTTCCTTTTTAAAGCCGTAACTAGACGGGAACGTCCTGCTTACGTAAGCTTTCTCACGTAACAATCTGCCACAATTAGTGGCTACCTATAGGCTGCTCTCTTTGATGGCAGCTTGAGTGAGATGCACAAGGGTGCACTTTTGGAGAACTCTGGTTTTAAACATGCAAACAATGAGAAATCTCAGTATTCGCGCCAAACTGTGGCTGCTGGTTACAAGCCTTCTGGTTTTGACCGTTGGTATCACCCTTGCCCTTGTGCATCAGCTCAATGCAAGCAACGATCGCATGGCCAACATCTACAACAACCGCGTGTTGCCTATGCAGCAGTTGAAGTTGATCTCCGATGGCTACGGTATCAAGCTGGTGGAAATTACCAACAAGGTGTTTAACCAGCAAATCCTGGCAGAGTCTGGCAAAGAACAGCTCTCTGAAATCAAGACCAATGCCGAAGCCGCTTGGAAGGCGTACCTGACGACCGACATTGAGGGCGAGGAACGCGAACTTGCTGATCGCGTGGGTACGCTGATTGAAGCCATCACCCCCCGCGTGAATGACTTAATTGGTTTGTTCGAGCGCCAAGACCATGACTCGCTGGGCTCGTTCATTGAATACCGCCTGTTCCCTAGCGTGAGCCCACTGGCGGCTAACTTGCAGGCTTTGTCCGAAATGCAAGAGCAACTGGCCATGCAAGCCTATGAAGAGGCCCAGAGCGCCATGCGCCGCGCCATCCTCATGGCAGCTGTTGCGGTGGCTGTTGTGCTGGTGCTGGCGCTGATTGGCGCCACCATGCTGATTCGCACCATCACCCGCAGCCTCGATAGCGCTGTGCACGTGGCAGAAACCGTGGCCAAGGGCGATCTGACGTCCGAGATTCAAGTGCAGTCGCAAGACGAACTGGGCCGCTTGATGCAAGCGCTCAAGAGCATGAACGGCAACCTGATCAGCATCGTCAATCGCATCCGCGAAAGCAGCGAATCAATTGCGACCGGCTCTAACCAGATTTCTACGGGCAACAACGACTTGTCGCAACGCACCGAAGAGCAAGCCAGCAATCTGCAGCAAACGGCAGCCAGCATGGAAGAGCTGGCCTCCACCGTGCGCCACAACACCGACAACGCCAAGCAAGCCACTGAACTGGCCCGCAGCGCTGCACAAACTGCCACCCAAGGTGGTCAGGCCATGGAACAGGTCACCAAGACCATGGAAACCATTTCGGCCAGCTCGCGCAAGATTGCAGACATCATTGGTGTGATCGATGGCATTGCTTTCCAGACCAACATCTTGGCGCTGAATGCCGCGGTGGAAGCCGCCCGTGCAGGCGAGCAAGGTCGTGGCTTTGCCGTGGTGGCTGGCGAAGTGCGTGCACTGGCAGGCCGCTCTGCCGAGGCCGCCAAAGAAATCAAGCATTTGATCCAACAAAGCGTGAACCAGGTCAACGAAGGCACCACATTGGTTGACGCTACAGGTCAAACCATCAGCGAAGTGGTACGCCAAGTACAAAGCGTGTCTTCACTGATTCAAGAGATCAGCAACGCTAGCCAAGAGCAAAGCCTGGGCACCGCTCAGGTCAGCGACGCGATCGCCCAGCTGGACCAAGTCACCCAGCAAAATGCCGCGCTGGTGGAAGAAAGCGCTGCGGCGGCTAGCAGCTTGAGCATGCAGGCAGGCGAGCTCAATGAATTGGTATCGGTGTTCCGCACAGGTACCGGCTCATCTGCACGTTTTGCGTCGGTGACGCCCCAGCTTGCACCTGCCCGCATGGGCCAGGGCCACACAGCGCAAGCCAAAGAGCCCCAACTGCAGCAAGACAAGCAACCTGCGCTCTTGAACTAAGCGCGGTTGCATTGCATACCCCAGCCCGGCCATGTGCCGGGCTTTTTTGCTTTATTGGCCGTATGGCCTTCATCCAATGCCGCAACAGCATGTCGTGCATTCTCAAAAATTGGCGGGCAGCAGCAGCACATCCCTGAAAATGGCAACATGAGTGAAATTGCTTCCATGCGTCTGGACAAGTGGCTGTGGGCCGCGCGCTTTTACAAAACGCGCAGCTTGGCTGTTGAGCAAATTGGTAAAGGTCGTGTCACGGTCAACAACAGCGCTGCCAAAGCCTCGCGCGAAGTGCGTGTGGGTGATACCGTGGCCTTGCGGCAAGGCAACACGCCCAAAACCGTCAAGATACTGGGCCTGAGCGCCATACGAGGCCCGGCACCACTTGCACAACAGCTCTACCAAGAAACCGCAGAAAGCCTGGCCGAGCGCGAACGTCTGGCGGAACAGCGCCGCTTGGCCCCTGAACCAGCTGCCGCCATTGCCTCCCAACATGAGGGCCGCCCTACCAAACGTGACCGGCGCGATATCGATCGCACACGTACGCAGTGGAACTCACGCTGGAGCGCCAGCTGGGACGATCAATAAACCCGCTGGCCAACTCCGGCCTCCGGCCGCCCTACGCAACTGACGGTGTACAAGCCGTAGCATCCAAAAACCGCGTGGATATAACCATTCGTCGGAACCTTTTAGAAAAAACTGCTTCAATCCCTTGCTATTAATTTGTGAACGACTGCCTTAGAGGCAGCAAGGGATTGCAGTGATTGCTAATAAGTTTGTGACGCGCAGTGCACGCGTCTGGGTGGCGTCCATCTTGGGCGCTGCGGTGCTCAGTGCCTGTTTGGGCAATTCTTCTTCATCGTCTTCGGGTGCGCCTTCAGCGCCAGCAGCTCCCCAAGTGGCCCCAGCGGCGCGGGCCTCTCAAGGTTTTGACAATTGCCGCGAGTTTTTTGCTGCAGGCCTGCCGCCAGCCGTAGCTGCACAGCCCAAGCTGCGCGACCTGTGCTACGACGCTTTTGCCATCCTGCACAACGGCAACACCCGTACACCTTTGTTTGTGGCGCAGCGCCTGAACAAGGCTTTGGTGGCCGATGCTGACGAAAAGCGCACCAACAAGTTTTTTGCTGATGCCCGCCTGCCCCGCGCTGAACGTGCCGAGTTGACCGACTACAAAAACTCCGGGTACTCGCGTGGCCACATGGCACCCGCTGGCGATATGCCCACGGCGCAAGCCATGGCGCAAAGCTTCTCGCTGGCCAACATGGTGCCGCAGTCGATGAAACAAAACGGCGGTCCCTGGGCACGGATCGAGAAAGACACGCGCAACTATGCCAGCCGTGCCAAGGGAGATGTTTACATCATCACCGGGCCTGTGTTTGACAAGCAGCCTGCTACCGTCGGCGCCAACCAGGTTGCAGTGCCCAGCTATTTATACAAACTGGTCTACGACGCCGAAACCAACCGTGCCTGGGCGCACTGGCAAGCCAATCGCGACGATGAACGTGTGAGCAAGCCCATTAGCTATGCAGAGCTGGTGCAGCGCACCGGCATTGAATTTTTGCCTGGCGTACAACCCCAGTAAAAACAACGGAACTGGTACAAGACTAGCAACTGGTTTTACGCGTTAAGCGCTGCTTGCCATTGCTTCCAAGGCAATGGCACTGCAACAGCTGGAAGGCAAACCCAACCAGCGTGATGCCGCCGCTTGCAGTGATACCAGCTCCCCCGTGGTCATCAACTGCATCTGCGCGGCCTGCGCGATGCAGGCAGCACCACCACCAGCAGGCTCTGCACGCAAGCTACGGTTTTGTGCCAACATGCGCCGCGTTTGGCGCGCCACTGCGGCGCCCGTGTCGATCAACTGCACATCTGCGCCCACCAAGGCCCGCAGCTCATCTTTGACAAACACATAATGGGTGCAGCCCAGCACCAGCGTGTCCATGTCGCCGGTCTTCAGCCCGAAGTTGCCCAGCGCTTGGACATAGCGCGCGCACAGTGCCTGCACTTCATTGGATAGCTGATCCGTTTCCAGGCCAGCCACGGCACTGCGTTCAATGGCACGCGCCAGTCCATCACAGGCTTGTGCGTGGAACTGAGTGTGATGGCCATGCTCGAGCAGCAATTTTTTAAAACGCTGACTCTCAACAGTACCTCGTGTCGCCATCACGCCGACATGGTGGGTTTGGCTAGATAGCGATGCGGGCTTGATAGCGGGTTCCACCCCAATCACAGGCAGTGCAGGCATAAGGGCACGCAAGGATTCGACCGCCGCTGCAGTGGCCGTATTGCAAGCGATGACCAAGGCTTTGATGTGATGCTGCTGCGCAAGGTACTGCGCAATCGCATGCGTGCGCGCCTGCACAAACGCATCGCCACGCTCACCATACGGGGCGTTGCCGCTGTCTGCTAGATAGACAAAATGTTCATGCGGCAATTCGTGGCGCAAGGCTTGCAAGACGCTCAAGCCGCCAATACCGCTGTCAAAAACGCCAATCGGCGAGGATGCCAAATTCATGCTTACGCCAAGCAGTAGCAAATAAACCAGAGTATGCGCCTGCTTAGATGCACTTGACGCAAAGTTTTAAGGTGAGCACTGCAAGCCTTCACCGCATCCCTGAGGTGATGTAATGCTCCAGCTGCTCAATCACAAACTGCTGCTCAGAGATGATGTTTTTCACCAGGTCGCCGATAGAAATCAGCCCCACCAATTGGCCTTGGTCCATCACAGGCAGGTGGCGCAAACGTTTGCTGGTCATAAGCTGCATGCACGCTTCGCTGCTGTCGGTGCGCTCGACAAACAGTACGGCTTTGGTCATGACATCACGCACCGGAGTGTCCACCGAAGCACGGCCCATAAGCGCAATTTTGCGTGCGTAGTCGCGCTCGGTGAAGATGCCGACGATGTGCCCGTCTTCCACAATCAGCACAGCGCCAATGTCCTTATCTGCCATCAAACGCAGAGCGTCATACACCGTGGCCATGGGCGCGATGCTGATGACTTGGGACAGGGTTTTGGTTTTGAGAATCTCTGCAACAGTGGTCATGGCTAACTCCTCGCACAACGCTGATGGGGCTCCATTTCAGCCCATCCCTGTTCACATCGCAAGCGCAAGACAGCGCATGCCCGTGTCATCCCTGCGCCAGCACTGAAGCACGCACCCGTCTTAAAGCGTCACGGGTTTCTCAGATGCGCTGTTGAACAAAATGAGATTCAGCACCATGGCTGCCATAGCGCCCAGCGTCACGGCCGATCCCATCAAGTACTGCAACATGGCAGGCAGAGTCTGCACCCACGCTTGCGGTGCCAAAGTGGCAAAGAAGGAAAAGATGATGGGAATGCCCACTACCAGCATTGCGCGCTCGTTGAGTTGCACGTGCCGCAAGATGCGGATGCCTGCCATGGCAATGGTGATACACACCACCGCAAAAACACCACCAATCACCGGCGAAGGAATTGCAGCAATCAGTGCAGAAAACTTGCCCAAAAATCCCATGGCAGCCATCAACAGCCCTGCCATGATGAAGACCATGCGACTGGCGACACCTGTGATGGAGATCATCCCTGCATTGGTGGAGTAGCCTGTCACCGGGGTTGCGCCTACCACAGTCGCCAAGATACAGCCCATGCCTTCACCCACAGCGCCGCAATCGATATTGCGGTCAGTCAATGGTTGCTCAACCACTGCAGATACCGCAAACCATGTGCCTGTGGTCTCGGCAACCACCACCATGTAAATGACAATAAAAGTGGCAATGGCCGCCCAAGAAAAGCGCAGTTCATAGTCCACAAACGCAAAGTTGGGGGCAGATAACCAAGGCGCTGCAACAATGCCCTGCCAATCAAACAAGCTCATGGTGCTGGCCAACACAGAGCCGCCCACCAAGGCAATGACCACCGAAGTCAAACGCAGCCACAGCCCCCAACGATTCGGGTAGCGCAGCCCCAGCATCATGGCAAGCACCTGCAAGCTGGCCGATGCTGCGCCCAAGCCAATGGACTGGCCCATCGACATGCTGCCGTGCAAGGTAAAAATATTGGCCTTGAGCGCAATGGGCAGCAAAGACAGGCCCACGATCAAGATGATGGTGCCGCCCACAATCGGGGGCACCAGCCAGCGCACGACGCGGTGAAACACCCCAACATCGCCAGCGCCACCACCATCAGTGCGCCAGGAATCAAGGCACCAAACACTGTGCTCAAACCCGCATAGCCTCCACCCGCTGCAACGGCAACCGCCATGACTGCGCCCAGTGGAATATACGAAGGCCCTTGCGCTACGGGCATCTTCATGCACCACGCGGTCTGGATGATGGTGGCAATGCCTGCCGCCAAAAATGTTGATTGGATCAGCGATGCGGCCTCAGCTTGCGACAGGGCTAGTGCTGCCGCAATGATGAAAGGCACCACATACACGTCCATGGCCATCACATGCTGCAAACCTAACAGCAGCGCCTTGGGCAATGAAACTTTGTCTTCCGGGCGAGCGATCAACTGCCCTTCGTAATGATCTGATGTGGTGCTCATGCAGATTTGCAAGCGCTTGCTTTCAGCAAGTGCTCATAGATATAAGGTGCACCATATAGGTGCTATGCAAAGCGGCGTATTGTCAAGGCGTTGCTTGAGCCCGATCGAATCCAGAGTGATTACCCACATATGACATGTGTGGATGGTTTTTGGGGACAACTCAATTCTCGAAACTAACCTGCATACACAGCTTGGTTCAAAACAAAAAGGACCGTGAACAATCACGGTCCTTAGCTGCGTGTGTCATTTAGCACTGCATTTTTAATAAAGCGCACTGCTTATGGCTGATGTGGCAGTTCTCCTGGACTTAGTGCACCTTCATCAATGCCTGGCGCTTCACCACCACCGCTGTAAGGTGGCTCAATCTGGCCTCCACCACCGCTATAAGGCGGCTCAATCGGGCCTGCTCCCCCCACAATCGCCTGGAACCCTGGGCTCTGAATCTGTTGGTTCAAGTGCAGCTGCTGCATATCAATGCCTCCGGGCTGGTTAGGCATGCCGGCCAAAATCGTGGCCAAAGGAAGAGGCTGAAACGCCCCCCCCGTGGAACCCAGAGTGTTGGCAAGCAGGTTGTCCATGTCTTGGAGTTGGCTGGCATCGGGCGTATTCGGCAGCGTCAAAATTAGCGGTGTTCGATCTGTGGGCAATTGGTTCCCTGAACCGGGATTCACCTGTGACATCAATTCTTGCGCCGATAGGCTGGCGGCCCTTTGTATCAACTGCAAATAATTGGCGACGGTTGCTGCATCAGGTTCACGCCCTAAGAGCCTGCGCAATTGTTCCAACGCCATTTGTTCAGGGCTTTGTCCTCTGCCGTTTGGAGCACCACCAGAACTGGGAACAGGCGCGGGCACAGCATCAGGATGCTGTAATGCTTGGATCGGCGCATATGGCTCCGGGGGCAATGGATCCGTGGGAGTACCAATTCGATTGCCTCCCTCAGAATCATTGTCCATGGACTTGGAGATGGGCGTCCTTAATGCGGGCGTTGCCGCGCGCGTTTCGATTGGATTAAGGCCTGATGCAGGAGGCTGGGTGGGCCACATAATAGGCACTGAACCAGCACGCAGACTGCTTATCACCTGAGGATTAGCAGAAGGTATATCGGTGAATTGACCGCTGGCAATTTGCTGGCGCAATGCATTCACCAGTTCTGGGCGGGAGCTGCCCGCTGGCATATCATTCCAACTGGCTGAGAGAGGCAGCTCACTGTTATCCAGTCCCAATGCCCGTGCTAGCGTAATTGCAAAGTCTTGACGTGATTGTCCTGATGTAGCGCCTGATACTCCCGAATCAGCCATTGCGGAGTTTTGACCCAATGTCGATGGTGCATTCCCCCCATCAGGATTACCGAGCAATTGCAAAGGAGTAGCAGCCCTTTGCCAAGATTGTGCTTGGCTCAAAATTGCAGCGGCATCGATCACAGGTGGCCGTGCACCTTCAAAGACATCACCCTGTCTTGGCAATTCCTGAAGAATTTGTTGAGAAGCCTGTGCAACAGGGCTTGAAGCTCTGAAACCCTGTGCGTCAGGTGTGCTGTTCAGCCCATTGGACGATGGGCTTGGTGTCTGAGCAATTGGGGTAGAGGCAACTGGCTCAGGGCTTTGATTTGCATTGGGTGGTTGAACGGCCGGTTGTGCGCTATTGGCGCGCTGTGCCTCCAACGTCGCTTTTAATTTTTCTCTCTGAGCGGCCAGCGCTTGCTCATCTAATGGTGAATTATTAGATGGGGATGCTAGTTTAGCTGCCTCTACTTCTGCCTTTCGTGCATCTAAAAGCGCCCTTTGTTCATCCGCTACCCTTCGCTGCTCTTCTCCAAGCTGGGCATTTGCGTCTGGTGCAAATGATGCTGCACTTCTGAGGATGGATTGCCGTTGCTCAGGGGTTAGATTTACATTGAGACCTTCCAGAGCGGCCTCCATACTTTTAAGGAGATTTTGGGCGATCTCTTCAGCAGAAGCGGGGGATTGACTTTGCGATGGCTGGCCGTTCAGCAATGCCAAATTTTCATCTCTAATCGCCTGAAGTGCTGCAACCAGGTTCGTTATTTGCTCCAACTCATCGCCGTCCCGGAACACGTCAAGCAGAATTTGCTGTGTTGGCATTACAGGCGCAACAGTGTTTTGCCGCGCAGCTTCTTCGGCTTCTCTCTGTTGCCTAATGATCTCGTTTCTGTCGCTTTCGCTTAGCGCCTCTGGGGTTGAGGGCGCGCCAGCACGCACGCCAAGAGTTGATCGCCCCGTCTGAGGATCTGTATAGACGAAAAAATTCGTTGCATTGGCCTGCGCTCCGATCACGCCGCCCAGGATGGCTACAGCGACAGCCACTTTATGCCGTTGCCACACGTTCAATGTTGAAAATTTCATAGTGCCCCCTGATTCTTAAAATGCGTAAGTCACCGACACATTCAGCGATCGGTCGTTGTAAGTCGCCATGTCATAGTTCGATCGCACTTTCACCCATGATGCGCCGGCATTCAAAGACAGCGCCTGAGTCAAAGGGATGTGCTGCGATAACCCCAAAGATGTGCTCTTTGTGCGCTGCACCACATCGGCTTGCTGACTGGTATCCGGCGCTTTGTGTGATTTGGGTGCATAGCTGAGATTGATGCTGGTTCGCCAGGCACCTGGACTCCATGACAGCGGTGAAGCGTATCGAAGCGACGCACCTGCCGTCCATGTGCTGCGTTGCAAGCTGTAAGTCGACACTTGTGCCGCTCGCCGCTCATGCACCCAACGTGCAAACACGCTGGCATGGCTATTGAGATGGTATTGCCAACCTAGCGACCATTCATTGCGGTGCTGGTCTTGGCGGTTGCCTTGGCTATGCACGTGGTTTTGTGCATAGTTTTCGCGATGGTGGCCCCAGGAAGCAGTGAGCATATGCTGCGGTGCCACAGCCCAATTCGCATTGGCCTCAAATCCTTGGCTATTCATGTAGCGTGCACGGGCCACCTCCACACCACTGAGCACGGCCTGCAAGCCCACCGTACCTTGCAAACCCCAACGCGCCATAGAAAAGTTGGGGCCCACGTTCAGCGAAAACTGATCACGGCGGTTGCTGGCAATATGCTGCGGCAACGAGCGCAAAACATTGGCCTGCGTTTGCAAGTAATCTCCGGCACTGTTGAAGCGCCAGCGCCAACCCAAGGACGCACTGGCAGTGCGCGACACATCCGAGCGCGGTTTGGCGCTGTCCCACAAGGGATAGGTGTTGCCCAAAATGTTGACCCATGGGTTGGCCGAGCCACTATTGGCGTTGTGTTGTGCCGTCAAACCCAGTGTGACTGAGCCATAGAAGTGGTGCTTTTTTAATGCTTGGTTCAGCTGTGCCAACCGCTGCTCAATGACGGTACGCACTTCAGGAGATAACTCGCTAGAGCGCAGCAATTGCGCGTAACCAGCACGGGCACTTTCGAGCTGTTGCAGCTGATGGTCTAGCGTTGCCAATTCCATGGTGGCTGCCAAATGCCCAGGGCGCAAACGCAAAATGCCTAAATATGCTTCACGTGCTTCTGCTGTGCGCTGCGCTGCAATCAGAGCACGCGCATAGGAATACAAGGCATCCGGATTGTCAGGGTTTTGCGCGAGATAGTTTTCCAACGCCTGTAACTGCGCCATTTGCACCGCTTGCTGTGCTTGGTTGGTGCTGGTTGACGCCGCATTAGCCGCCAAACTTGCTAAACCCAGCAACCCGACTGCGATATGTGATGGTCTGAAAATTCTTGTAAAACTTGAAAAATTAATAGCGCAAGATCTGTGCATAGCGTGGGTAAACAGCGCTCATGCAAGATGACGCGCTGCTACAAAAATTTGTTCGAGGAAACAATCGGAAACGTAGTTGCTAATGCTGCCACGCAAGCGCCAAAAGACACAGAATTTTTGCTGGCTGTGTAAGAAAAGTTGTAATTTGTATACAAAGCTAGTGCACACATTGCCGGCGTACTGGAGCCATGTGCATGCATTTCAAAATGTCAAAAACCTCGTCATGACAATGAGGGTTGCGATTTTCGAAACACCAAAATTCGATTGTTCGCAGGCATAGCGTGGTCGGCTTGTAACTGCAAGCCCTGCTGCGCGGCCAGTGCTACCACGGCTTCAAAATCTCGAATACCGCTGTTCACATCGCGCGCTTTGAGCCAGGCGTCAAAAGCGCGGTTGCTCTCGCTGGTGAAGTTGCCGCCATAGTTAAATGGCCCATACACCGCAAACACACCGCCTGCGGGCAGATGCTGACCCAGCAGTGCAAACAGCCGCTCCACCAATGGCCAAGCGACGATGTGCAGCGTATTGCTAGTAAAGACCGCATCAAATGCGCCCTCCTGCGTCTGTGGCCAATCGCTGCGCGCCAAATCCATGGCGATGGGCAAACGCAAATTGGGCGCTGGCAGATGCGCATGCCACGCGGCAATGCCCGCGTGCAGCGCGGGCAGCTCACTGGTTTGCCAAATCAGATGCGGCAAGCGCGGCGCAAAGTAGACGCTGTGTTGGCCCGTGCCAGAGCCAATTTCCAGCACATGTTGGCGATCAGCAAATGCGGTGGTCAGCACCTCGACAATCGGTGCCTGGTTGTTTTCGCAAGACTGCGCAAAGGGACGGTTCATAGCGCGCATCATGGCATGACCAGCCCGTCACTTTGCAGCATGCTTTAGCCAATAAAAAACATGGCCACACTCAGACCCATGCCAATCGCCCACAGCATGGAACGCGGCGTAGCGTAGTCACCCACATAGGCCGCGATATAGGCCACGCGCACCAACACAAACAACCATGCCAACAGATCAATGGTCGATTGCGGCGCCTGCATGCGCTGCGCCACCAACACCCCAGCAATGAACAGCGGTAAAGCCTCAAAACTGTTTTGCTGCGCAGCATTGGCTCGCGCCTGCCAGCCTTGCAGATTGGCCAGCCACGCACGTGGATGGTGGTTGTCAAAACCGCCTTCGCTGCGGTGCTTACCCATGCCCTTGAACTTCGCCAACCACGCGCACCCCCAAGGCAACACGCAGGCAATCAAAATACATAACTCCGCTTGGGTCATCACGTCCCCACTTTCTGGCTCTCGCCCGACTGCCAAAGCCCATGCCTTGGACTGAGGTGCAGCTTACGGGATTTGCCCAGTTCTGCCTAAACGGACTCCCTAACTGGTGGAAGTTGATGCCACAACCCTATATTGATAGCTGCTTGCCTTTTATTTATAAGGTTTTCAGATATAAAACACTTTGGAATCAAGCTATATCAAAGGCTAATAGCTATTAATTTCATATTTTTTGATAGTTATCCATATCTGCAGCCTGCAATTTTGCGCTTACAGCAAATCAACGTTTGGAATATTAAAGCGCTCCGACTACGAATATGCCTCGTTGTGAAAGTAATGTGCCACCAGATGTTGCAACCCAAAAATTCAGAATATCCTCACAGTCTGTGGACTGGTATGCACGAAGCATGATGGGTTGGAGGCGCTAACGAACAATATAAACCGCCCGCGGTATGTGGATCGGCTCGAGCGCTGAATTAGACCCAACACAAGAAAACAACCATAACCGTAAATTCTAAAAATTTTTAAAATAATAGCTATGTACCCTAGTGAAATAAGAACAAGAAGCGCAAAAGACTTTAAACTGGCACACTAAAGCCCAAGCAAAAACCGAACACCCAGTGTATAAACGCTAGCAAAGATAATGGCACCTTGATATTCACGGGCTGAAACTAGATGAAACAATAGACTGGCTAATATCTCAATTAGCCGCTGCTACAGCGGTCGGATACATTGACGTTAGTGCCTACCGACTATTTGATTGAAACGATCAATGAAACTATCGAAATAATTAGCGCAAAAACGGCGATTGCTGTTCCTATCCAAAACTTCTTTTTCTCCTGACGCAAGCCAGCCAAAACAGAGGTCATAAGTGGAAAATTTACGCACTTCAAGTCATTTCCAACTTTTAGAGCAAAGAAATGAACATTGCTGCCGTCATCTTGTTTGTAACCGTACACTTTCTCTGTGGTAGTACAAGCGACCAAATACGATGTCGGATCCACTCTAAGCTCTCTAGCAATTTCCTTGCAGTCAATCGGAACATAGATTTTCGAAGTCCGCGACCTAACACCTTCGTCGAAAGCAGAAAAATCAGAATGATAAATACGGTATATCGTGTTTAATATTTCTAAATCTGTGGGAATTTTCATTTTCATTCTTAAGCTAAAAATAGATTTTAACGAAAGCCCGGCTTACAAAATCTGTCAATAAAAATTTCTGACCATCCATCATGCAGAGTAATTGGCTGACAAGCAAGGCCGTCAGACAAAACTAAAAATTTGCACACTAATCTCGCTAAACCTGCTGCCTCACACTCCAACATCTCGCAGATTAGTAATTACTTGTAACCTAGAAAGTAAGACCTGCGCACAGACAAATTACTATTTTGACTGGGCGCGACGATGAATCCTGCTCAATTCCCATCAGCATAACCTTTGGCATAGTACGCCCACAAAAAAAAACCGCCCGAAGGCGGTTTTGGTTTTAAAGCACCGAGCTATGGCAATTAATTGCCAGCCACCTTGATACCCTTGAACTCACCCGTCGCAATCTTTTCTTTCCAGATGGCAGGGCCAGTGATGT
>JBJEZV010000071.1:9075-18213 GCA_051887595.1 Comamonas sp. | reverse complement strand
AACATGTGACCCCTGCCGTGTGAAGGCAGTGCTCTACCGCTGAGCTAATCACCCGTGTCGTTTTCTGACAAGCCTTAGATTATGACACAGCTTGCTTGCCGCTTTCTTGAATTCGCCAAATTGTTTTGGCGCCAGAGGCCTTGTCAAGCTCCGCCAGTACAGCTTCGTGTGCTGCGATTTCCTGTGCATTGGCACGAATCACAGGCAGCGCAAACTGCCGCAAATCCACGTTGATGGTGCTCATCACGTTGGCGTCTTGTGAATCGCCACCATCATCCTCATCATCAGGCATGACCAAGGCATTTTGCCCACGCGTCATGTTGATGTAGACATCGGCCAGCAGCTCGGCATCCAGCAGCGCCCCATGCAAGGTACGGCCACTGTTGTCGACTTCCAGTCGCGAGCACAAGGCGTCCAATGAGTTGCGCTTGCCTGGGAAAAGCTCTTTGGCCATCGCCAAAGAATCTGTCACGCCCGCCACATAGTGGCTCAACGGCTTCAGGCCCAGCAAAGACAGTTCTTTATTCAGAAAGCCCACGTCGAAGGGAGCGTTGTGAATGATGAGCTCTGCACCCGCAAGATAGGCCAATATCTCTTGCGCCTTGTCTGAGAATTTGGGCTTGTCGCTCAAAAATTCTGTCGTCAATCCGTGAACACGCAATGCATCAGGATGGCTGTCACGTCCTGGATTGAAATACAGGTGCAAATTGTTGCCCGTGAGCTTACGGTTGACCAACTCTACACAACCAAGCTCAATCACCCGGTCGCCGTTTTCAGGCGACAGACCGGTGGTTTCCGTATCCAGAACAACAAGACGCGACATAAGAATCAGTGGTTTTCTTTAGCGTGATTGATGGAGTATTTAGGAATTTCTACCACCAAATCTGTCTGAGCCACGATAGCTTGGCAGCTCAGGCGCGATTGAGGCTCCAAGCCCCACGCACGATCGAGCAAGTCGTCCTCAGTTTCGTCACTTGCATTGAGCGACTGAAACCCTTGCCGCACGACCACATGGCAGGTGGTGCACGCTGCGCTCATATCGCAGGCATGCTCAATCTTGATGTCGTTGTCGAGCAAAGCCTCGCAAATCGAAGTACCAGCGGGTGCTTCAATCTGTGCGCCTTGTGGGCAGTACTCAGGGTGAGGAAGAATTTTGATAATTGCCATTTTTGATATCAAGAAATAGATTGCACGCTCTTGCCTGCCAAGGCCTCACGAATACCACGGTTCATGCGTTCCGCCGCAAAGCTTTCTGTGCCTTTGGCCAGTGATTGCGTAGCAGCTTCGATGACCGCAGCATCCTCCGAAGACACCACGTTGCGCAAAGTGGCCATAAGGCCTTCGATCTGCTCGCGTTGTTCGGTGGTCAGTACATCACCATCCACATCCAAAGCACTTTGCGTCGCCAGCAGCATGCGGTCCGCATCCACGCGCGCTTCTAATAGCGCACGGGTTTTCATATCTTGCTGCGCAGTGGCAAAACCATCTTGCAGCATTTGCGTGACTTGCTCGTCAGACAGTCCGTAGGAAGGCTTGACTTCAACGTGTGCTTCAACACCGCTGGTTTGTTCTTTGGCCGTTACGGCCAGCAAGCCATCAGCATCGACGGTAAAACTCACACGAATGCGCGCAGCGCCAGCTGCCATGGGAGGAATGCCCCGCAGCTCAAAGCGCGCCAAACTACGGCAGTCTTGCACCAGATCGCGCTCACCCTGCACCACATGGATGGCCATGGCAGTTTGCCCGTCTTTGTACGTCGTGAAATCCTGTGCGCGCGCGGTTGGAATGGTCTCATTGCGAGAAATGATGCGTTCCACCAGACCGCCCATGGTTTCAATACCCAGCGACAGTGGAATGACATCCAGCAGCAGCAGCTCGCCCGCCGCATTGTTGCCCGCCAACTGGTTTGCCTGAATAGACGCACCCAGCGCTACAACTTCATCAGGGTTGAGATTCACCAAAGGCTCTTGACCAAACAAATCTGCCACGGCTTGACGCACTTGCGGCATGCGGGTCGAGCCGCCCACCATGACGACACCCTTGACCTCATCCACTGTCAGTTCGGCATCGCGCAGTGCACGGCGCACTGCTTGCAAGGAACGCTTGGTCAAAGCCGCAGTAGCAGCTGCAAAATCTTCCCGCGTCACGGGCTGGGCAATCGTCAAGCCACTGGGCAATTGCACGCTCAATGTGGCTTGCGGCGCATCGGTCAACGCTTCTTTGCACGCTTTGGCAGCTAAACGCAGAGCAACGCCATCTTCCATGGACTGCAGTTGTATCGCGCTTTTTTCAATCACCCACTGCACCAAGGCAGCGTCATAGTCATCGCCTCCCAATGCGGAATCACCACCGGTAGCGATTACCTCGAAAACACCCTTGGTCAATCGCAAAATGGAGATATCAAACGTACCGCCACCCAAGTCATAGACGGCATAAATGCCTTCGCTGGCATTATCCAAACCATAGGCGATGGCCGCTGCTGTGGGCTCATTGATCAGACGCAATAAGTTGATGCCGGCAAGCTTGGCCGCATCTTTCGTCGCTTGCCGTTGGGCATCATCAAAATAGGCAGGCACTGTAATGACAGCGCCATAGATATCGTCGTTGAACGTGTCTTCCGCACGGTAGCGCAAGGTCGCCAAGATCTCAGCACTGACTTCCACGGGGCTTTTGCGCCCTGCCCGTGTAACCAACTCCACCATCCCTTGATCACCAGACTGCTCCAGCTGATAAGGCATTTGCTCGCGCACGGCTGACAAGTCAGACACTGCACGGCCCATCAAACGCTTGACCGAAGCGATGGTGTTAGCAGCATCATCCACTTCATGAACGCGTGCGGCATAACCAATCTCTCGCTTGCCTTCTGGGGCATAACGCACCACCGAAGGCAAGAGCACCCGACCTTCGTCATCGGGCAAGCATTCCGCCACGCCATTGCGCACGGACGAAACCAGCGAATGTGTGGTGCCCAAGTCAATACCGATCGCTATGCGTCGCTCGTGCGGATTGGGAGATTGACCGGGTTCGGAAATTTGCAGTAGTGCCATGGTGAATCTGTCTCTGTAGTCAGCGTAGATGTACGCTTGTTGCACCCAAAATTGGTGCTCGAAAAATAGGCGCTAGGCTATTGTTCCAGCTGTTCGCGTCGTCGATCGATGTCCTGGACAAAGCGCTCGACGAACATGAGGGATCTGACGGTTTGTACCGCTTGTTCCGCTCCTTCACGAGAAGTCAAAAGCTGCTCGCATTTTTGAAGCATCGCGCGTTTTTCAGCCAACACATCACGCTCTAACGCATCAATGTCGTCGTCGGACGCGGCATCTTCAAGCGCTTCGCGCCACTCCATTTGCTGCATCAAAAAAGCCGCAGGCATCGCAGTGTTGTCTTCAGCGCGCACCGGCACGCCAAACAATTCACACAAATAGGCTGCCCGTTTCAACGGATGCTTCAATCGCTGATAAGCCTCATTGATACGCACCGACCACTGCATGGCGACACGCTGGGCTACACCGCCCTCACCAGCAAAGCGATCTGGGTGGGTTTGCTTTTGCAACTCTTTCCAACGCGCATCCAAGTCATTGCGATCCAGCGCAAATTGACGGGGCAAGCCCATGAGTTCGAAATCGTCTGACTGAAGATTCATATCAATAAAAAACCGCCAGCACGTTTGCACATGGCGGTTCTGAATGCATCAGGCTGGGACCGCCCAATGGATTAAATGCGAAAGCTTTCGCCACAGCCACAACGGTCACGCTCGTTGGGATTGTGAAACTTAAAACCTTCGTTGAGGCCTTCGCGGACAAAGTCCAGCTCAGTTCCGTCGATGTACGCCAAGCTCTTGGGATCAATCATGACCCTGACACCGTTGCTTTCAAAGACAACGTCATCTGGATCTTGCTCGTCCACGTATTCAAGCTTATAGGCAAGGCCAGAGCACCCTGTGGTTTTGACCCCCAGGCGCACCCCGATTCCCTTGCCACGCTTAGTCAAATAGCGATTGACGTGGCGAGCTGCAGCATCAGAGAGCGTAACGGCCATGGTTATTCAGCCGTAACAACATCGCCACGCTTGGCGCGGTAGTCGTTAACTGCTGCCTTGATCGCGTCTTCAGCCAAGATGGAGCAGTGCACCTTCACAGGAGGCAAGGCCAATTCTTCAGCAATCACGCTGTTCTTCAGCGCAGCAGCTTCATCCAGCGTCTTGCCCTTGACCCATTCGGTCACCAAGGACGAAGAAGCAATGGCCGAGCCACAGCCGTAGGTCTTAAAGCGTGCGTCTTCGATCACGCCAGTCTCAGGGTTGACCTTGATCTGCAGCTTCATCACGTCACCGCAAGCAGGTGCGCCCACCATACCTGTACCCACAGTGTCGTCACCCTTGTCAAAGGAGCCGACGTTACGAGGATTTTCGTAGTGGTCAATAACCTTTTCGGAATAAGCCATGATGTCTACCTCTTTAAATTCGTTAGATTGTTAGGGTCGTGGTGCTTAGTGAGCGGCCCACTGGATGGTGCTCAGATCGACACCGTCCTTGTACATTTCCCACAGAGGGCTCAGATCACGCAACTTCTCCACGCTCTTGCGGATGGAAGCAATGGCGTAATCGATTTCCTCTTCGGTGGTGAAGCGGCCAATCGTCATGCGCAGCGAGCTGTGTGCCAACTCATCGGAACGACCCAGCGCACGCAGCACATAGCTGGGCTCCAAACTGGCGGAGGTACATGCAGAGCCCGAAGACACAGCCAAGCCCTTGATCGCCATGATCAGCGATTCGCCTTCGACATAGTTGAAGCTGATGTTCAGGTTATGGGGCACGCGGCGCTCCATATCACCGTTGACGAACACTTGCTCCATATCCTTCAAACCGTCGAGCAAACGCTGCTGCAAACGCTTGGCATGCTCGTAGTCTTGCTGCATTTCTTCCTTGGCCAGGCGGAACGCCTCACCCATACCCACGATCTGGTGGGTAGGCAATGTGCCAGAACGCATGCCTCGCTCATGGCCGCCACCGTGCATCTGGGCTTCCAGGCGCACGCGGGGCTTGCGACGCACATACAAGGCACCGATACCCTTGGGACCATAGGTCTTGTGCGAAGCCAAGCTCATCAAGTCGATGGGCATGGTGGCCATGTCCAAAGGCATCTTGCCAGTGGCCTGTGCCGCATCCACGTGGAAGATGATGCCCTTTTCACGGCAAATGGAGCCAATCGTATTCAGGTCTTGGATAACGCCAATTTCATTGTTGACCGCCATCACGCTGACCAAGATCGTGTCGGGACGCAAAGCCGCTTTGAAGGCTTCCAGATCCAGCAGACCGTTATCTTGCACATCCAGATAGGTCACTTCAAAACCTTGGCGTTCCAGCTCGCGCATGGTGTCGAGCACCGCCTTGTGTTCGGTCTTGACCGTGACCAAGTGCTTGCCCTTGCCTTGGTAGAAGTGCGCAGCGCCCTTGATCGCCAAATTGTCGGACTCGGTTGCACCGCTGGTCCAAACGATCTCACGAGGATCAGCGCCAATCAGATCGGCCACTTGCGTACGCGCCTTTTCGATGGCCTCCTCAGCTTCCCATCCCCATGCATGGCTACGAGAAGCCGCATTGCCAAAGTGCTCACGCAACCAAGGAATCATCGCGTCCACAACGCGAGGATCGCAAGGCGTCGTCGCGCCGTAATCGAGGTAAATAGGAAAATGTGGGGTCATGTCCATGGCTGGCTCTACTGATATCTGTCTGACTGCAATGCAGCCGTTTAAAACTCTGTCACACCACCGAAACCCTCCGGTGGCTAGTTCACACAATCACGACTTGGCAAAAACGTTGCCCAAGGCGAAAACCGAATTGGGCGCATTGACACGAATGGGCTTGACCACAGGTGCTGTAGAAATCGCACGACGCACCACAGGCTTGTCTTCGATCTGAATGCCCTTGGCCAATTGTTCATCGACCAGCTTTTGCAAAGTCACGGAATCCAAGAACTCGACCATGCGCTGGTTGAGCGCAGACCACAGCTCGTGGGTCATGCAACGGCCGGCTTCGCCCATGCAGTTTTCTTTGCCCCCACACTGGGTTGCATCGATAGGCTCATCCACCGACACAATGATGTCAGCCACAGTGATTTCTGCTGCCTTGCGTGCCAAGGTGTATCCGCCGCCGGGACCGCGGGTGGATTCCACCAACTCATGGCGACGCAGCTTGCCGAACAACTGCTCGAGGTAGGACAGCGAAATTTGTTGGCGCTGACTGATAGCAGCCAGCGTAACGGGACCATTGTTTTGGCGCAGGGCCAAATCGATCATGGCTGTGACCGCAAAGCGGCCTTTGGTTGTAAGACGCATCGTGAGCTCCTTCAGTCAGGCTGTTAGTTACAGAAACATCAATCGCGGCATCCGGATTGACTACCGTCTCCGCCCTTACTCCACCCCTCACCAGGCGCAGAGCCCTTCTTTATGAAGTCTTTTGTTGTTGTTGAGTAATAACCCGAAGTATAACATAAACCCCATCAATTTGGTCGGATACATCCAATCGCCACGATTGACGCCCCCTATCCACACCCCAAAAGTACATATAAATCAAGCACCAAACAGCTTTTGCTTGAGCACCGCGAGCTGATCGCGCAAACGTGCAGCTGCCTCGAACTCCAGGTTCTTGGCGCGTTCGAGCATTTCCTTTTCGAGTTTTTTGATGGCCTTGGTGAGCTCTGCCTCAGACAAACCTTCGTAGCTGTCGACACTGGCTTTGGCACGGGCTTGGTCCTGGGTCGAACGGGCGCTTTTCTCGCTGTATACGCCATCAATCAGGTCTTTCACCCTCTTGACAATTGCTTGCGGCTCAATTCCGTTTTCTAAATTAAACGCCGTCTGCTTGGCCCGGCGACGTTCGGTTTCACCGATGGCCTTGCGCATCGAGTCGGTCATACGATCAGCGTAGAGGATGGCTTTGCCATGCAAATTGCGAGCAGCACGACCAATGGTCTGAATCAGACTGCGCTCTGCACGCAAGAAGCCTTCCTTGTCCGCATCCAAAATAGCCACCAGTGACACTTCAGGTATGTCCAGGCCTTCACGCAGCAAGTTGATGCCCACCAGCACGTCAAACATACCCAGCCGCAAATCACGGATGATTTCAACGCGCTCCACCGTGTCGATGTCCGAGTGCAAATAACGCACCTTGACGCCGTTTTCTGTGAGGTAGTCTGTCAGCTGCTCTGCCATGCGCTTGGTCAAGGTGGTGATCAGCACCCGCTCTTCGCGCTCCACGCGCAGCCGGATTTCTTGCAGCACATCATCGACCTGGTGGGTCGCGGGGCGCACTTCAATTTCAGGGTCGATCAACCCCGTGGGTCGCACCACTTGCTCGACCACTTGCCCAGAATGCGTTTTTTCGTAGTCGGCAGGCGTTGCGGACACAAAAATGGTTTGACGCATGCGCTGCTCAAACTCTTCAAATTTCAGCGGCCGATTGTCCAGCGCCGAAGGCAAGCGAAAACCGTATTCCACCAGAGTCATCTTGCGCTGCCGGTCGCCGTTGTACATGGCGTTGAGCTGGCCAATCATCTGGTGGCTCTCGTCCAAGAACATGATCGCGTCCTTGGGCAAATAGTCCGTCAACGTGCTGGGTGGCTCACCAGGCAAGGCGCCAGATAAATGGCGCGTGTAGTTCTCAATGCCTTTGCAGTGCCCCACTTCACTGAGCATTTCCAAATCAAACCGTGTGCGCTGCTCCAGGCGCTGAGCCTCCACCAGTTTCCCCATCTCCACAAGCTGCTTGCTGCGCTCGGCCAGTTCGAGCTTGATGGTCTCTACCGCTGACAGCACCTTGTCGCGCGGCGTGACGTAGTGGCTGCTGGGGTAGACCGTAAAGCGCGCAATGCTTTGGCGAATACGCCCGGTGAGCGGGTCAAATAACTGCAGCGAATCAATTTCATCGTCAAACAACTCGATGCGCAGTGCCAATTCGGAGTGTTCGGCCGGAAACACATCGATGGTGTCACCGCGCACGCGGAAAGTGCCGCGCGAGAAGTCCTGGTCATTGCGCTTGTATTGCATGCGAATGAGCTGGGCAATCACGTCACGCTGGTTCATGCGTGCGCCGTTGCGCACCGTCATGATCATCTGGTGGTAACTCTCTGGCGCACCAATACCGTAAATCGCCGACACCGTTGCCACAATCACCACATCGCGACGCTCCAACAAGCTTTTGGTGCACGACAGGCGCATTTGCTCAATGTGCTCATTGATGGCGCTGTCTTTTTCAATGAACAGATCGCGCTGGGGCACATAAGCTTCAGGCTGGTAGTAGTCGTAGTAGCTAACGAAATACTCCACCGCGTTTTTCGGAAAAAACTCACGGAACTCCGAATACAACTGCGCCGCCAGGGTTTTGTTGGGGGCGAACACGATGGCTGGCCTGCCCAGCCGTGCAATCACATTCGCCATGGTGAAAGTCTTGCCCGAACCCGTCACGCCCAACAGGGTCTGAAACGATTCACCATCCAGCACCCCTTCCACCAGCTTATCAATCGCCACAGGCTGGTCGCCCGCTGGCGGATAGGGCTGAAACAATTCGAAAGGCGAATCGGGATAGGTCACGAAAGTGCCAGAAGGCGCTTCCAGGGAAATTTGATCTTGCATGGTTTTATGTCCTGCGCGCATAGCTAAGAGCCGGGGTAAAATGGCGAGCTAACCCTCAAGCCTACCGCAGGTGTTAGTTGGGGGTGTGCCACTTTATTTCTACCCTCATAGGACAAGACATGTCTCTGTTTTCCGCCGTCGAAATGGCTCCCCGCGATCCCATTCTGGGCTTGAACGAACAATTCGCCGCAGACAACAACCCCTCCAAGGTCAATCTGGGTGTGGGTGTGTACTTTGACGACAACGGCAAGCTGCCTTTGCTCAAGTGTGTGCAAGCTGCTGAACAGGCGATGATGCAAGACCCCAAGGCGCGCGGCTATCTGCCGATCGACGGCATTGCGGCCTATGACAACGCCGTCAAGGGCTTGGTGTTTGGCGCGGAATCCGATGTGGTGAAGGCCGGCCGTGTATCGACCGTGCAAGCCATTGGCGGCACAGGCGGCTTGAAGATTGGCGCTGACTTCCTCAAGAAGCTCAACCCCAATGCCAAGGTGCTGATCTCTAACCC
>JBJEZV010000071.1:0-8975 GCA_051887595.1 Comamonas sp. | reverse complement strand
AAGATTGTGATTCGCACCAACTACTCCAACCCACCTACACACGGCGGCGCCGTGGTGGCCGCTGTGCTGAACAACCCCGAGTTGCGCGCACAGTGGGAAGCTGAGCTGGGCGAGATGCGCGTGCGCATCAAGGAAATGCGCCAGAAGTTGGTGGATGGCCTGAAGGCTGCGGGCGTGACGCAAGACATGTCCTTCATCACCACCCAGATCGGCATGTTCTCGTACTCCGGCCTGAGCAAAGAGCAAATGGTGCGCCTGCGCTCCGAGTTCGGCGTGTACGGCACTGACACCGGCCGCATGTGCGTGGCTGCGCTGAACAGCAAGAACATCGATCACGTGTGCAAGGCCATTGCTGCCGTGATCTAAGCGCTTCAAGCGATACACATCACGAAACCGCCTTCGGGCGGTTTTTTTGCGCTCAAACAAGAGCACTCACCCAGCACACAGCCTCATTTTCCAAGTTAAAACTATTTAAAAACGTTGATAGATCTAGGCAAGCAGCTATTGAAACTAGTTTTTGGATGAAATCAGCGCCACGCATTGGCTTTGCTGCAGTGGGTCCATAAACGACCGTCGCGTTACATTTACAAAAGCAATTCAAGATTGATGCACGATAGTCTGCAACACCAAATTCAGCGCATTTTCAGGGTGATGTCATCAGAAGAAGGCTTCGCCCTACAAGCATTCCAGGAGCAAAACAAATAATTACATTCAGCGACAGACGATGCGCTTCGTCTTGCTTAACTCGCGGGAGTTTCTGTGCCGTTTGCTGCTGCTCCCGTGCCTGAAGCTCCTTGGAAAGGCAACGATGGCATCTTCCACCTCCCCGCTCTCTGCACAGCAGGATTTGCACCAGCTCGCCCTGCGTGCTGACCGCATGGTGCTCGGCGTTTTAATGCTGGGCGCATTCGCAGCCGTGGTCTTAGGCTGGCTCAATGGCCCCGTAGTATCAGGCGCTGCCATAGCGCTGGGGCTGTGCGCAATAGGCCTGATCGTATGGCGCTTAGCGCCCGGCAGCTTGCTCAGCCGCCTGACCTTGTCTGGCACAGGCATGCTCATGGTGGCACTGCACATTCAGCTGGCCATGGGTCTGACAGAGTTGCACTTTGGCGTGTTTGTGTTTCTGGCGTTTTTATTGGTCTACCGTGACTGGCGCCCCATCTTGCTGGCTGCCGCCACCATTGCAGTGCACCACATCGCGTTTGATCGACTGCAGCTCATGGGTTGGCCGGTGTACTGCATGACCGAGCCCAATTTTGCACGCGTGCTGCTGCATGCTGCGTTCGTCGTGGTGCAAACCACGGTAGAAATTGTCATTGCCTTGAAGATGCGCAGCGACGCCGTTGAAGCAGCCGAGCTCAACGCCCTGTGCCAACCGACCGAACAAGGCCAATTGAACCTGCAAGTGCAACACCACGTCGTGCATAGCCGATCTGCACAAGCCGTACGTGATGCATTCTTACAACTGGACGACGTAGTGACGCAAGCCAGGGCCACAGCTGATGTAGTCTTGCAGGGTGCCTCTGGCATTGCGCAAAGCAACCACCATTTGCAACAGCGCACCGAGCACACTGCTGCCAACCTGCAACAGGCTACGGCGCACATGCTGAGCATCAAAGGCAATGCGCAAGAAAGCGCCCAAGAAGCGCAGCAAGCACGTCACATCGCCAGCCAAGCTTCTGACAACGCACAGTCCTGTGGTGCGCTGGTCAGCCAAGTGGTCACTGCCATGGAATCCATTCATGACAGTTCCAGAAAAATTGGAGACATCGTGGGTTTGATTGATTCGATTGCCTTTCAGACCAATATCCTGGCTTTGAACGCAGCCGTAGAAGCGGCGCGCGCCGGTGAGCATGGCAAAGGCTTCGCGGTCGTTGCGAGCGAAGTGCGCAGCCTGGCGCAGCGCAGCGCTGAAGCTGCTCGCGATGTGCGGCAACTCATCCAGCACTCCTTGAGCCAAGCGTCCAATGCAGCCGCACTGGTGGGCAATGCGGGCGACAGCATGCAATCCGTGGTTCAGCACACCACCGCCGTAGCGCAACAGATTCACAAGCTCAGCGCATTGGCTGAAGATCAGGCCCGAGATTTGCTGCAAACCAGTAGCTCGATTGAACAACTTGATCGGATGACCCAAGAAAATGCGCAGCTGGTAGATCAGTCAACCCAATCCACACAGTTGCTGCTTGAGCAAGCCACCCAGCTGCAACAAGTCGTGGCCGGAGTGCAAGCCCATGCCTCAGAACAGCTCCGCTTGCCAAGGCAAGACACCCCAGACGCCAGTGTGAACTTGCCTGACATTGGTCTTGAGCGACACCGCAGTTTGAACGAGACTTCTTCGCCTGCGGTTCACCACATTCCTACGCCCCAAGCGCTGGCGATTTAACCAGGCTGCTTCATGACTGACACCACTGCATCTAAGCCAGATTTACTGCGAAGACGCTGGCTTTTCATTGGTGCAGTCGTGTTGCAAATGGCACTGGCCATTGCCAGCATTGCTACGATGTCCTCCGTGCGGGCATTGGTGGGTGGCGAGAGTTTGTGGAGCAAGGGCTTTTTCTCTGCACTCACCCATTTGCACCGCTTTGCAGAATCTGGCGTACCGCAGGATTACCGCGAATTTCTCAAAGCTTTGGCTCTGCCATCAGGCATGGGCCAAGCGCGAGAAATTTTGGATCGCGGTGCAGATGACCGTGAAGGCATCCGCCAAGGTTTACTGCAAGGTGAGAATCACCCCTCAGACATTGCACCCTTGCTCTACCTCATGCCCTGGGCTTGGGAAATGGATGCGCTGCAAGAGACCTTGGACAAATGGCGCCGGGGCGATGCACACATTGCCCATTTGCAAAAACTGGGTGAAGAAATTGCCGCGTACTGGCAAACCGGCCAGCGCATCAGCGCCCAAGATGTGGAACGCTGGCAAAACCAGATCACACGGCTTAGCACCACCGTGATGCCACTGACCAAGGAGTTCAGCGCGTCCTTGGGTGCGCGCTCGCGCGATTTGGGCTACTTCTTGATTTCCATCAACCTGCTGACGGCCCTGCTCCTCATTTTGATGTACTGGATCACGGTACAGCGCGTCGCAGCCCACAGTGAGCGCACCAGTCTCGAACTGGAGGAGGAACGCCAGCGCAGCAGCGTGACACTGGCCGCGTTGGGCGACGGCGTGTTGAGCTTGGATGCGCAACTGCGCGTGCGCTATGCCAACCCCGCCGCATCTAAGTTGCTCGATCTCTCTATTGACCAGCTGCTTGGACGCGATGTTCAGCAGATCTTGCCTTTTACGCAGGACATGTTGCGCGCGCAATCGCAGGCGCCTTCAGCTACGGAGCACTACCAACCCGTCCACGATACGCAGGTGCACTGGCTGCAACGTGGCGATGATGAGCCTGTTGCCGTGCGCCTTACCCTGACGCAGCTGGCCAATGCCGAAAGGGGCACCGTGCTGGTATTGCATGACGTGTCGCAGGAACAGAACTACATGCGCATGCTGGTCTGGCAGCAAAACCATGATTTACTGACCGGCCTGGACAACCGCCCCGCCTTTGAAAAGTACCTTGGCCAGATCGTTGGCAAATACCAGTCTTCGTTGCTGCACCTCAATCTGGACCATTTCAAGATGATCAACGCCAGCTATGGTCACGCAGCAGGCGACGAGATCTTGCGCCAAGTCTGCGAACAGCTGAGCTTGACGCTGCGCGAAAGCGATGTGCTGGCACGCATTGGCGGGGATGAATTCGCCGTATTGCTCAGCCACTGCCCTCCCCACGCGGCCATGCAAACCGCCGAGCGACTGCGTAAATGCGTGCACGAACTCAAAATTGCTTGGCGCAACCACAACCTGCAAACGGGCGTGAGCATTGGTGTCGTGCATGTAGACCCCTCGCGACACAATGCACCGCAAGATTTGATGAACATGGCCGAAAGCGCCTGCAAGCATGCCAAGGACACAGGCCGCAACCGCATCACGGTCTACGATCCGCTCAATCGCGTCTTCCAGCGCTACCAAGGCGATATGGAATGGGTACAGCGTCTGCGCACCAGTTTGGAAAAAAACAAGTTTGTGCTGTATGCGCAGACGGTCTATCCACTCAAATCCAGCACCATCGGCAATGGCGGCGTGCATTTTGAGGTCTTGCTCAGATTACATGACCGTCCTGGTGTTGCCATCTCACCAGCTGATTTCATACCGATTGCCGAGCGCTACGATCTGATGACGCAAATTGACCGCTGGGTGGTGCGCAACACCTTAAGGCTTCTCAAGGCCCAGCTGTCACAAGGCGTGCAAATCAGCACCTGTGCCATCAACCTTTCAGGCACCAGCCTGGGGGATAGCGAGCTACTGGATTTCATCCGTCGCTCCATCGCTGAGTACGGTATTGCCGCCGATAAGCTGTGCTTTGAGATCACCGAAACTAGTGCCATTGCCAGTATGGACTACGCCATCTCTATGATTGAAGAGCTGCGAAAGCTTGGTTGCCGTTTCTCATTGGATGATTTTGGCTCTGGCATGGCCAGCTTCAAATATCTGCAGCAACTGCCGGTGGACTATCTGAAAATCGACGGCAGTTTTGTCCAGGACATGCTCAAAAACCAAAGCAACTATGCCATGGTGGAAGCCATCAACCACATCGGCCATGTGATGGGCAAAAAAACCGTTGCAGAATTTGTGGGTGACCGGGCTACTTTTGATGCACTGCAAGCTATGGGGGTGGATTTTGCACAGGGCTACTTTATTGGCCAGCCCGCGCCCTTGGACGATGAATACTTTGCGTACGCTGCCATGCCACCTCCGCAAAAGTCCCGCAGCACAGTCATCAAGGCATAAAAAAACCGACTTCCTCAGAAGCCGGTTTCTGCATCGCTCATCAAAGATGTGATGATCAACGCTTGGAGCGTGGTGCCTTCGCGGCGAATTTGCTTGTGGTCTTAACACCTGCACGAGGCGGCAACCCGGTGTGCTGCGTCAGCATCTGCCCTGCTTGGGGCTGGGTGCGTGCAAAGCGCACATCACCTTTGGGCTCCCGTACAGCGATCTCATCGACCTTGCGTGGCCGAAGCGCCACAACCTTACCTTCCTTGTTGGTGGTGTAACCCAAGCCCGACTTGCCCCCCGCCGAGGACGTGCTGTTTTTCTTGCGCGCACTTTGGTAGCTGCCATCAACCATAGGTTGAAAGGTCGGAATCAAATGGTGCTTGCCATTGCCGATCAGATCGGCGCGCCCCATGGTCTTGAGCGCCTCGCGCAGCAAAGGCCAGTTGTTAGGGTCGTGATAGCGCAAAAACGCCTTGTGCAAGCGGCGACGCTTTTCACCACGCACGATGTCGACCTTTTCTTCCTCTTCATCGCGCATGGTCCGGCGGACCTTGGTCAGCGTATTGCGACCTGAGTGGTACATGGCAGTGGCCGTCGCCATGGGACTGGGGTAGAAGGTCTGCACCTGGTCCGCACGGAAGCCGTTTTTCTTGAGCCAGATGGCCAAGTTCATCATGTCCTCATCGCTGGTGCCCGGGTGGGCAGCAATGAAGTACGGAATCAAAAACTGTTTTTTGCCCGCTTCTTCGCTGTACTTTTCAAACATCTGTTTGAACTTGTCGTAGCTACCGATGCCGGGCTTCATCATCTTTGACAAGGGACCCGCTTCCGTGTGCTCTGGTGCTATCTTGAGATAGCCGCCCACGTGGTGTTGCACCAGCTCCTTGACGTACTCAGGCGACTTTACTGCCAGGTCATAGCGCAGACCGGAGCCAATCAAGATCTTTTTGATACCAGGCAACTTGCGCGCGCGGCGGTAGATCTTGATCAAAGGACCGTGGTCCGTGTGCAAATTAGGGCAAATGCCTGGAAACACGCAGCTGGGTTTGCGGCAATGTTTCTCGATCTCAGGGCTGGAGCAGCCGAGGCGGTACATATTGGCTGTAGGGCCACCCAGATCCGAAATCGTGCCTGTAAAGCCCTTGACCTTATCTCGGATGTCTTCGATTTCTTGAATGATCGAATCTTCCGAGCGGCTCTGAATAATGCGACCTTCATGCTCGGTGATCGAGCAGAACGTGCAACCACCAAAGCAGCCGCGCATGATATTGACCGAAGTGCGAATCATCTCCCATGCAGGGATCTTGGTCGCACCTTCATGGCTGCCATTTTCATCGGCATAGCTCGGGTGTGGACCACGCGCGTAAGGCAGACCAAACACATAGTCCATCTCCGCCGTAGTGAGTGGAATGGGAGGCGGGTTGAGCCATACATCACGCGCAGCACTGCCCTCACCGTGCGTTTGAACCAGCGCACGCGCATTACCGGGGTTGGTTTCCAAATGCAGCACACGGTTGGCATGTGCATAGAGGATGGGGTCGCTTTTCACCTGCTCGAAGCTCGGCAAACGCAGCACGGTCTTGTCGCGCGGAGGCAGCTTGCGACCACTTTTGCCGCGGTTGGCCAAGGCGTCAAACTGCACAGCCTGCACGGAAGACATAGCAGGCACGTTGGGCGCCGTGCCACATGCAGTGCCAGGGCTGACCGTTTGTGCAGCATCGTCCTTCGAGCAAGATTGGCCCTGCGCCGCTGCCTGTTCGCTGGTGGTCAGATAGGGATTAATCAGCGCGTCAATCAGGCCTGGTTCATCGACTTCGCTGGAGTCCACTTCAAACCAGCCGGGCTCCGATTGCTTGCGCACAAACGCGGTGCCGCGCACATCAGTAATGCTTTCAATGGGCTCACGCCGCGCAATGCGATGGGCCACCTCGACCAATGCTCGCTCGGCATTGCCATACAGCAAGATGTCGCATTTGCTATCCACCACAATAGAGCGGCGCACCTTGTCGCTCCAGTAGTCATAGTGGGCAATACGACGCAGCGAACCTTCGATGCCGCCTAGAACAATGGGCACATCGTTATAGGCTTCGCGGCAGCGCTGGCTGTACACAATGGCAGCGCGATCGGGGCGCTTGCCACCCACATCACCGGGGGTGTAGGCGTCATCCGAGCGAATTTTGCGATCAGCCGTATAGCGGTTGATCATGGAATCCATGTTGCCGGCCGTCACACCCCAAAACAGATTCGGCTTGCCAAGCGCCTTAAAAGGCTCTGCACTTTGCCAATCAGGCTGCGCAATGATGCCCACACGAAAGCCTTGAGCTTCCAGCACACGTCCAATCACTGCCATGCCGAAGCTGGGGTGATCAACATAGGCATCGCCCGTCACCAAGATGACGTCACAGCTGTCCCAGCCCAGCTGGTCCATTTCTGCGCGAGACATCGGCAGAAAAGGGGCCGTGCCAAAGCGCTTCGCCCAATAAGGTCGATAGCTGGTCAGCGGCTTGGCATCGCGCTGAAAAAAGGAAACATCAATCGGTGCGTTCATCAGGGGGATTCGTGCGGGAAATTAACCCCATAGTGTACGTTTGCGCTACCAACATTGGGTACAGTAGGTTTATAGCGCTCGCCATAAGCTGGGCGTGCATTTCTGCCCATTTCACACCTCTGCACCATGAGCATCGTCGTCTTTCACCTGCATAACGCCCAACCTGAAGGCACAACGCCGCAATGGCAAGCGCAGTGCCAAGCTTATTCAGATCAAGAGATGGGCCAAGCACTGGCTGAGTGCCAGCGCTTGCGAGCTGACCCGAGGAATGCGCATGTCTGCATTTCCTCCGAACTGCGCGACATGGTGGGGGCATTGGGTGTCGCTGCTGTCGAAAATGGGCGCACGCCAGATGGACAAGCTTACGAGTGGAGCAAATCAGGTCGCGCGGGTGCAGCTCGCCGCCGCTAAAACACGTAACTATTTATACGCTGATGTAATTAGCTGGTTTGACCAGAGCCACGCTCTGACAGCCGCCAACCAAAATCCTGTAGCCCCGGAAGAGCCACTTGGGCCGCAGCATAGCCTTGCTCAATAGCCTCTTTGGCCCTGTGAAAATCGAGTAGCCCCAAATGAGATAAGCGCGGCGCAATCACCAACTCTGGTGGATCTCCAGCCATACGGCTGCGCGTGATGCGCATTTGCATGATGTTGACACTTGTCATCACTACGTCGAGCATGGAAGGCGTGGGCGGGTTTGCAGACATGCCCTGCAATGCAGCGGCTTCTGTAGTACCAGGCCTCCAATTGCGCCAACCTTGCTGAATGCGCTCCAACCAGGCAGCGTTAGCAGGCTCGGTCTGATCTTCTGTTGGTTCCATGGAGACTGCATGCAAGGGACGCAGATGTCGGTGCAGCAGATCGGCGTTCAAGTCAACCGCAATCACGATATCAGCGCCCATGGCGCGGGCCAGCGTGCAAGGTACTGGGTTCACCAGGCCGCCATCCACTAATAATCGCCCCTCTCTTACCACGGGCGTAAAAAGGCCGGGCAATGCAATGGAGGCACGCACAGCGCGCGCGATGGATCCCTGCCGCAGCCAGACTTCAGCACCCGAATGCAAATCAGTGGCTACGGCAGCAAAAGGAATGGGGGAAGATTCAATCTCAAAGTCAGCGAAGTTGCGACTCCAAAAGTCGATCAGCTTTTCACCTTTGAGCATGCCGCCACTAAGGTTGAAGTCCATAAAACCAAAGACTTCGCGTACACCCAGACTTTGCACCCATTCGGAGAAACGTTCCATTTCGCCGCCCACGTAGGCAGCGCCCACCAGCGCCCCAATGGAAGCGCCGCACACCACATCTGGTTGGATACCTGCTTCTTTGAGCGCCTTGAGTACGCCAATGTGCGCCCATCCACGAGCCGACCCGCTACCCAGTGCAAGGCCAATTTTGGGGGACCGTGGAGTTAGCGCCATTTAGCCAGCAGGATTTTTCAGTAAAGCCAGCATCCCAGCTTCATCGAGCACCGTAACACCCAGTTCCTGGGCCTTCAAAAGCTTGCTACCCGCTTCTGCTCCAGCCACGACAAAACTTGTTTTTTTACTCACCGAGCCACTGACCTTAGCGCCAGCCGCTTCTAGCAGTTCCTTGGCCTCATCACGCCCCAGA
>JBJEZV010000070.1:0-2191 GCA_051887595.1 Comamonas sp. | reverse complement strand
CCCGCCAGATTGTTCACCCAACCTTTGGTAATGGCTTCGGCCTTTTCGACACCGTGCTTGGCGATCATCATGGCCACCAGCGACTGCGTATAAGTTTGCTTGGAAGTGCGCAGGCACAGCTTACCCTTCCACTTAGGATCAGCCAGGTCTTCGTAGGTGCTCAGCTGCTCAGGCTTGACGCGGTCAGCCGCGTAAAAAATGGTGCGCTCGCGCTGCGACAGGCCCCACCAGCGATTGCCTGGGTCACGAAAGTTGGCAGGCACATTGGCGTTCAAAATCGGGGAATCGATTTTTTGCAGCAAGCCGCGCTCTGCAGCATTGTGCAAATTGCCCATATCCACCGTAATGAGCACGTCAGCAGGAGAGCTGGCACCTTCGGCGGCTAAGCGTTCCGCCAGCGAACCACCACGGTCCGTCAACAAGTTAATCTTGACGCCGGTTTGCTTGGTGTATTGATCCAAAGTCGGCTTGAGCAGAGCTTCAATGCGCGAAGAATAGACCGTCACAGCTTCAGGAGCAGCAGACGCAACCGTCGCCAAACCAGCCAGACCCAGGGCAATTGCACTTTTCCAGAGTTTCATGAGAGAGCTTTCAGTCCGTGAATACACTGCGCCACCAACGACGTCTTCCTTATGCGGATATGCAAAAAGGCAAAAGGAACAATTGGCCAAAGCCATGAATAAGAATTGTTCCCATTCATAATTGTATGGGAAGGAATGTGGCTCCTCTGCCACATTTCCATTTTTTCTCGTGAATTCTTGAGGGGAAAACTATGGCTGCGGATCGCGCAAGCTGCGTGTCTTGCGCAGCAACATGTACGTGCGAACCTTCAGAGGCAGCAGCCAAGACAGCCACCAAGTTTGCCAAGCTTGATGCCCGAAGATAATGCGCGGCTGGCGCTTGCGAATGCCTGCAATGACCGCCTGCACCACATCTTCCGGAGGTGTCTTCAAAAATTTGGCTGCAAAAGCGCGACCTTTGGGGCTGTCGTCTGCAATCCCCGTGTTGACCCCACCCGGATGCACCAGGTGCACTTGGACATGGGTGTGCGCAAGCTCGGCCATCAGTGACTCGGTCAATCCACGTACCGCAAATTTAGAAGCGCAATATTCGGCATTACCAGGCATGCCAATAAAGCCAAAAAGGCTGGAAACATTGACGAGCGCGGCTTCTGGCTGGGCCAGCAGTTGGGGCAAAAATGCTTGTGTGCCGTTCAAGACACCACCCACATTGACCCGCATCACATGCTCGAAAGTCTCAGCCGACATGTCTTTCAGGTGCTGCCCCCGCCCACTGATACCTGCGTTATTGATCACCACATGCGCAGACCCCAGGTGATCTTGCACCTGCTGGGCAAAATCGTGCATGGCGAAGCGGTCCGCCACATCAAACGCCTGGCAATACAAGCGCGAATCAAGCACCCCTTTGTGCTGTAGCAACTGTGCCGTCGCCTTCAGGCTTTCAGTGCTGTAATCATTGAGCGCCAACTTCGCACCCAGTGACGCAAATGCCAAGGCATATTCACGGCCCATGCCAGAGCCTGCACCGGTGATAACCACTACTTTGTCGACAAAAGAATCCATAGCTCCTGCTGTTCTAAGCGTTGACCGCTGGGCTAGCATGGTGCCCGTTCTTGAGCGTTCGACCAAGCCATTAGCGCGTCCGCTTCACATTCCTTACCAATTGAAGCCAGTAAATCAGTTGCCGCTGCTGGCACCAGGCATGGTTTCGCCAAGGAAATCCAAGAAGCTGCGCACTGCCGGTGTCAATCCCCGGCGAGAGCTGAACACTGCATGAACGATGGAGGTTGGGAACTTCCACTGCGGCAGCACATGGATCAGCTGTCCGCTGTCAATTTCTTTTTGGCACATGTAATTGGGCAAGTAGCAAACCCCAGCGCCTTGCAGCACAGCAAACTTGAGCGTCATGAGGTCATCGGCCACATAACGCACCTGCGGCTGCAGTTGCATTTCAGCCCCGGTGTCACTGCGTAAGCGCCAGTGCGCCACTCCTTCAAACGCTGACATGGACAGCACCTGGTGGCCCATCAAATCCTGCGGCGCCTGAGGAATGCCATGTACTTGTAGATATTGCGGTGCTGCTAGCAGCACCTGTTGCGCAGTATCGAGCTTTTTGACAATCAAAGTGGCGCTGTCTTCGAGCGTAGCGCGCACGCGCAATGCCACGTCGA
>JBJEZV010000069.1:0-2194 GCA_051887595.1 Comamonas sp. | reverse complement strand
GCATGGCATGGATGGGGCAGCAGGCCCACATTTTTGCGGGGAGTGTCCAGCGCAACGTGGCGCTGGATCGCCAAGGCTTACATGCCTCTCAGGTGCTGCAGGCTTTGTCGCAGGCCGATCTCGGGCAGGCCATGGGCGAGCGACTGTCTAGCAGCCTGGGTGAAGGAGGGCAAGGCCTTTCCGGTGGAGAGGCTGTGCGCTTGGCGCTGGCGCGCATGGCCGTCCAGTCGCATGCAGGGTTGTGGCTGGTCGATGAACCTACAGCCCATCTTGACCCTCTCACTGCACAGCAGGTCATGTACAGCCTGCGTCGCATGGCTGCGGGAAAAACACTGGTGGTGGCAACCCACGATCCTGCCTTGGCTGCATTGATGGACCGCACCATCGAGTTGCCTCTGAAGGAGGTACGAGCATGAGGGCACGGATGGGATTGTGTGCAATGGCCAAGATGCTTGGCCGCATGGCTCCCCGTCGCTGGTGGCTGGGTGGCGCTGTCATGGCCATGCTGACAGTGGTCATGGGCATGGCCTTGCTTGGCCTGTCTGGCTGGTTCATTGCAGCGACCGCAATAGCAGGTTTGGTGCCTGCGACAGCACTGGTGTTTGATGTATTCATGCCTTCTGCGGGCATACGTTTGTTGGCCATGGGGCGAACTGCTAGCCGTTATGGTGAGCGTCTGGTTACACACGATGCCACGCTGGCAGTACTGGCTGCCTTGCGGGTAAAACTCTTTTTGGGCTGGGCGCAGCCCGAAGCTGCACGCCAGTTGCAGCTGCGACCTGCACGACTGCTGCAGCGCCTAAGTGCGGATGTGGATGCACTAGATAGCTTGTATCTGCGCCTGTTGGTGCCCATGGCTTCTGCGGTTGCAGCAGCTTTGCTGGCTGCTGTCGTTTTGGGCGTTTTGCAGTGGTGGCTGGGACTGGTGGTGCTGGCGTGGTTGCTGCTTGTAGGTGGCACGCTGGCTGCATGGCTGGCACGCCGCAGCCATCGCCCTGCGGTGCAGCGTGCAGTGGCACTGGAGCGTTTACGCGCTGACACCATTGATGCGATGGCCGGGCAAACTGAGTTGCTTATGGCGGGACGCTTACCTGCGCAGTGCGACCGCATCTTGCAGGCCGATGCCCGCGTGGCCCAGGCTGACCACCGCCTCAATCAACGCGATGCCCAAGCTGCAACGGGCTTTGGTGTCGCCGCAGCGCTGCTACTTGCTGGCGTGCTGGCAGCGGCAGCTTATCTGGTGGATCGAGGCATGTTGACCGCTCCGGGCGCTGCTTTGGCCTTGCTGGTGTCACTTACGGCCATGGAGCCCTGGGCTGCCTTGCGTCGTGGTGCGTTGGAGGCTGGTCGCACACGGCTGGCAGCAAGACGTTTGGGCGCGCGTGTACAAGATGACAGTTCCGCAGCTTGCCTACCTGCTCCAGTTGCGCCTTTGGCATTTGATTTGCAAGCGGTGTGCGTGCAGCACCCGGGCAGCCTGAGCTCAGCGGTGCAGAACATAGAACTGCAGGTCGCTCTTGGCGAGTGTGTGGCGCTGGTGGGAGCTAGTGGGGCGGGCAAGACCACCGTTATGTCGGTGCTGGCAGGCGAATTAACGCCCAGCGCTGGGCAAGCGGGAGCCATACCCAGTGCCTGGTTGACCCAGCGCGTGGCGCTGTTTCAGGATAGCGTGCGAGACAACTTGCGCCTTGCAAACCCGCAAGCCGATGACGAAGCTTTGTGGGCCGTGCTGGAGGATGCCGGTTTGGCCGCTGATGTGCGCGCCATGCCAGCTGGTTTGGATACTGCGCTGGGCGAGGCGGGCGTGGGCCTATCGGTAGGTCAGGCACGGCGATTGGGGCTGGCACGGCTGTGGTTGGCAGGTCAGTCAGCATGGTTGCTTGATGAACCCACTGAAGGTCTGGATGCACCGACGGCGCGCGATGTGTTGCAACGGCTACAGGCCCGCAAACAAGGGCAGACGGTGGTGTTGTGCACCCACTGGCAACGTGAAGCACAGCTGGCGGACCGTGTGATCTGGATGGAGGGCGGTGTCGTGCAACAGCAAGCGCAACGCGGCACGCCCGGGTTCGATGCACTGGTGCAGCGGCTACGCCCAGATGGTGTGAACAAGACAGATTTTTATTAACTTGCGCGGCTTTGTGCTGCGTTCGGACTTTCCCCCTTAGAGGACCTTTCGAAAGGACAACACCAT
>JBJEZV010000068.1:5176-18386 GCA_051887595.1 Comamonas sp. | reverse complement strand
GGAGTTACCCGCTAGTACCTGAAACTAGTGCGTCTACCAATTCCGCCACCTGGGCTGACATCCATCCACATTCAAAAATGCGAATGAACAGCAGTTTTTTACTGAAAGTTTTGTAAGTTTAACTGAAGCAAACAGCGTATTTCCGAAGAAAAGAGCTTTTTTGTTTCCAACCGCTGACGCAAGTTGTCGTTAAACTTGGTGCCCAGGAGAGGACTCGAACCTCCACGGAGTTACCCGCTAGTACCTGAAACTAGTGCGTCTACCAATTCCGCCACCTGGGCATTTCAGGAAAGATTTAGATTGTATAGCAAAAAAATGGACCCTCGCACCAATTCACGCAATTCGCTTCAAGAGATTGATGGCACGGTGCAAGGGCATCGAGACGGACACGGATTCGTTATTCGTGACGACGGCGAAGCGGATATTTACATCCCCGCCAATGAAATGCGTGCGGTACTTCACAAGGACCGGGTGCGTGTGCACATCGTCCGGCAAGACCGACGTGGTCGCCCTGAAGGGCACATCGTTGAAATCATTGAACGCCCCACCAAAACCTTGATTGGCCGCTTGCTGCAAGAAAGCGGTGTGTGGTTGGTGGCGCCCGAAGACAAGCGCTTTGGTCAAGATGTGCTGGTGCCGCAAGGCGCCACCGGCAAGGCCAAAACGGGCCAAGTTGTGGTGGTGGAATTGACCGAAGCCCCTGCGCTGTTTGGTCAGCCTGTGGGGCGCATTGTGGAAGTGCTCGGGGAGATGGATGACCCGGGGATGGAGATTGAAATAGCGGTGCGCAAATATGGCGTGCCGCATATTTTCTCTGAGGCGTGTTTGGCAGCCGCCAAAGCCTTGCCAGAAAAAGTCATGGCCAAGGATCGCAAAGGTCGCATTGATCTGCGCGATGTCCCGCTGTGCACGATTGACGGCGAAGATGCGCGCGACTTTGACGATGCGGTGTATTGCGAGCCCGCCAAGGTGGGGCGTACCAAGGGTTGGCGTGTATTAGTGGCGATTGCCGATGTCAGTCACTATGTGCAAAACGGCAATGCTATTGACATTGATGCCTACGAGCGCGCCACCAGCGTGTACTTTCCGCGCCGCGTGATTCCCATGCTGCCCGAGAAGCTCTCCAACGGTTTGTGCTCGCTCAATCCGGACGTGGATCGTTTGTGCATGGTCTGCGACATGCTGATTACGGCCAAGGGCGAGGTGCATGCCTATCAGTTCTATCCTGGCGTCATGCACAGCCACGCACGCTTTACCTATACCGAAGTGGCGGCCATCTTGTCGAACACGCGCGGTCCAGAGGCATCGCAGCGCAAAGAGCGGGTGCCTGATTTGCTCAATTTGCACAGCGCTTTCCGCGCTTTGCTGGAGGCGCGTAAAGCCCGTGGTGCGGTCGACTTTGACACGGTGGAAACGCAGATTGTGTGCGACGAGAGCGGCCGTATTGAAAAAATCGTGCCGCGTACACGCAACGATGCGCACCGCTTGATTGAAGAGTGCATGTTGGCAGCCAATGTCTGCGCGGCAGACTTTATTGAGCAAAACGGCCGCACAGCGCTGTTCCGTGTGCATGACAAGCCATCGGCAGAGAAGATCGATTTGCTGCGCGGCTATCTGAAGGCCATTGGCCTGAATATGTCGGTTAGCGATTCGCCACGCCCGGCCGAGTTCCAAGCGATTGCCGATGCGACCAAAGACCGGCCCGATGCGCAGCAAATTCACACCATGCTGCTGCGCACCATGATGCAGGCCATGTACACGCCCGACAACAGCGGTCACTTTGGTTTGGCGTTTGAGGCTTACACGCACTTCACCAGCCCGATCCGCCGCTATCCCGACTTGCTGGTGCACCGTGTCATCAAGTCGATTTTGGAAGACGCCAAATACAAGCTGCCCAAGTTGCCCACGCCTGGCGAAGCGCAGGAAAAAATGGCCAAGCGCTTGGCTAAGCGCGTCTCTGAGCCCCAGATCAAGCCCCGTAGCAAGCAGGCGCAGGCCGAGCAGCAGGGCTGGGAGGCTGCAGGTTTGCATTGCAGCGCCAACGAGCGCCGAGCCGATGAAGCCAGTCGCGATGTGGAGGCGTGGCTCAAGTGCAAATACATGCGCGACTACTTGGGTGAAGAGTTTGCAGGCACGGTCACGGCGGTGACGAGCTTTGGTATTTTTGTGACGCTCGATGCCATGTATGTAGAAGGCTTGGTGCACATCACCGAGTTGGGTGGTGACTACTTTAAATTCGATGAACAGCGCCAAGAATTGCGCGGTGAGCGCTCCGGCGTGCGCTACACGATTGGCACGCGCTTGCAGGTGCAGGTTAGCCGTGTGGATCTGGATGGGCGCAAGATTGACTTTCGCATCGTGCAAGACGAAGCCCAAGCGGCGGCTGCTCGTATGCCTACGCGCTCGCGCAGTGCCCGGGCGTTCGGCGGCGAAGAAGAAGGTGCGGCTGGAGGTGGGCGCCGCCGCGATGCGCGCCCTTCATCTCGGCTGGGCCCCGATCGCTCCAAGGCATCTGGTGGTCAATCTGCCAAGGCCTGGGTAGATCCTGTGGCCGCTGCTGCATTTGGCGCGGTAGGCGGGCAAAAGCATGCCTCGGCACGCCCTACATCTCAGGCGGTCAAGCCTTCTGGTAAAGCAGCGGCCGGTGGCGCGAGCAAGAAGAGCAAATCGCGACGGTAATTGAATCAGGTAGCTCCTTATCAACAGGAGTTGCTTGCTTTTAAGAGCACTTGGCCTTGGATTTATAAGGGTTTGCAATATAAAACTATTGCAAACCCTTGTCTGTTCAAGGCAAGGTGCTCTTTTTTATGGTTTTCTACTTGAGAAAGCGCAGAGGGTTGAGTGCAGCAGTATCCATGGCTGGTGTGCGCCCCGCCATCTGATCGGCCAGCAATCGAGCGCAGCCCGCTGCCAGCGATATGCCGTGGCTGCCGTGCGCAAGATTGAGCCACACATTTGGATGGCTGCTGCGGCCCACAGCAGGCAGGCCATCAGGCAAATAGCTGCGCGCGCCACGCCAGACTTGTACCTGTGGGGAAGATAGGTGCGTGCCGCCAGGAAACCAGTCGTTGAGCAATTGGTACATGCGCTGCAATGTGGCGCTGCGGTGCTCGGCATCAGGCGGCGTATTGAGCTCCATGCCCGCTGTGATGCGTACCCGCTGGCCCATGCGGCAAATGGTGGCTTGCTGCGCCCAGTCCATCACAGTGTTGCGTGGGGCTTGCAATAGGTCACGCACCGGTGCCGTCACGCTATAGCCCCAGCCGCTGGCAATGGGAAGTCGCAAATCCAGCGCTTGGAGCAACTGCAGTTGCGGGCCTGTGCACAGCACCACCGCGTCGTGCGGGAGCACGCGCTCTTGCATGACTACACCTACAGGTGCTGTGCTGATGCGTTGGATGTGGCAGCCGGTGCGCAACTGCACGCCCAGCGCCTGCGCTTGGGTGCGCAGATAGTGGGTCCACAAGCGTGGGTTGATGGATTCCGCCTGCGCAAAATGCACGGCATGCGTCCATGCCACCTCCGTGCCCAGTGCTGGTTCAATCTGCAAAGCCTGCTCGCGAGTCAGCAGTTGGGCGTCAATGGCGTTTTCGCCAATCTGGGTCAGTTGTGCTTGCCAGAACTGGTGCTCACTGTCTGAGCGGAGCAGCACCAAAGCGCCTGCTTGTGGTTCGGCAGCGATGTCAGGTTCTTCGCAACCCAGCCAGCGCAGCGATGCGCTGTAGTCGCTCAAGCTCAGCAAGCTGTCTATCCAGGCTGCTGCACCGTGTTGCGACCAGTGTTTTTCGCGTTGCTTCCATTGCCGCAGCCAACGCCAGGTGGCGGATCCCACCATGCCCGGGGCATGCAGCAGATCTTTGCCTTTGCGTAGGCGGCCCACGGGCATGCCCAGCCCTGGGGTGCTTAAAGTGTGGGTGATGCAAGGAAGCAGCCATCCGCCGGGCGCAAAGCTGGATGCTTCGGCAGCGGCATTGAGTTGCTCATAAACGGTGACGTGGTGTCCGTCGCGGGCCAGTTCCAAGGCCGTGGAGATGCCGGAGATGCCGGCTCCCACGATGGCGATATTCATACGTTGAGTGCGCAATTCGTGAACCCGTGATTGTGGCGTGCATTGCCTGCTGCATAAAAGGGCGTTCGCAAAGAAATATCAAACGCAGCGCCTTTGAAACAGGCGACCTCCGCAATGCAGCGCTTTTACAAAGCCTGACTAAGGGTTGGGCCTGAGAGGTGTTGCGATGTGCTAAAATTTTTCGGCTTTGCAGTTGCATGCTCCGTATTTCACAGGGCACGGCGAGCAAAGTGAATCGCAAATCGGCTCTCTCAAGGTGTTGCAAAGCCACAAGGCAGCGCAAATCCGAGCCGCATTTAAGACCCAACCTTTTGGAGAAAAACATGTCCGTTACCATGCGCGAAATGCTGGAAGCCGGTGTCCACTTTGGTCACCAAACTCGTTTCTGGAACCCCAAGATGGCTCCGTTCATCTTCGGTCACCGTAACAAGATCCACATCATTAATCTGGAAAAGTCCCTGCCCATGCTGCAGGATGCCCAGAAGTTCGCTAAGCAACTGGCTTCGAATGGCGGCACCATCCTGATGGTGGGTACCAAGCGCCAAGCCCGTGAACTGGTGGCTGAGCAAGCTCAGCGCGCTGGCGTGCCTTTCGTGGATCAGCGTTGGTTGGGCGGTATGCTGACCAACTTCAAGACCGTGAAGACTTCCATCAAGCGTCTGAAGGACATGAAGGCTCAGCAAGAAGCTGGCCTGGAAGCCATGTCCAAGAAGGAGCAGCTGATGTTTGCTCGCGAACTGGAAAAGCTGGAAAAGGACATCGGCGGCATTCAAGACATGAACGCCCTGCCTGACGCCATCTTCGTGATCGACGTGGGCTACCACAAGATCGCTATTTCCGAAGCCAAGAAGCTGGGCATCCCACTGATTGGTGTGGTGGACTCCAACCACAACCCCGATGGCATCGACTACGTGATCCCCGGTAACGATGACTCGGCCAAGGCTGTTGCCCTGTACGCTCGCGCCATCGCTGACGCGATCCTGGAAGGCCGTGAAGCACGTTTGAACGACGTGGCCAAGGCTGCTGCTGGTGAAGGCGCTGACGAGTTCGTGGAAGTGGAAGAATCCGCTGCCTAAGCTCTGGCTGCGCGATTCGTCGCGACTAAAAAGCGGGGCTCTGGGTAGCCCCGTTTTTTTAAGCTGAAATCCTGTAACGATTTGAACTGAATACGGAGAAACAAGATGGCTGCAATTACCGCAAGCATGGTGGCTGAACTGCGCGCTAAGACCGATGCGCCCATGATGGAATGCAAGAAGGCACTGACCGAAGCCGACGGCGATATGGCCAAGGCGGAAGAGCTGCTGCGTGTGAAGCTGGGTACCAAGGCTGGTAAGGCTGCTGCACGTGTGACAGCCGAAGGCGTCGTGGCTTCCTTTATTGAAGGCAATGTGGGTGCGCTGATCGAAGTGAACAGCGAAACCGACTTCGTGTCCAAGAACGACAGCTTCCTGGCGATGGCTGCTGCTGCTGCCAAGCTGGTGGCTCAGCACAACCCTGCTGACGCTGAAGCCCTGGGCGCTATCGCTTACGAGCAAGACGGTTTTGGCCCCACTTTGGAAGATGTGCGCAAGGGCCTGATTGGCAAGATCGGCGAAAACATGTCTTTCCGTCGCTTCAAGCGCTTTGAAGGCAACCTGGCTGCTTATGTGCACGGTTCGCGCATTGGCGTGGTGGTGGAGTTCGAAGGCGACGCCGTGGCTGCCAAGGATGTGGCCATGCACGTAGCCGCTATGAAGCCTGTGGCACTGACTTCGGCTGATGTACCTGCTGAGCTGATCGAAAAAGAGCGCTCGGTGGCTGCTGCCAAGGCTGCTGAATCCGGCAAGCCTGCTGAAATCGTTGCCAAGATGGTGGAAGGCTCCGTGCAGAAGTACCTCAAGGAAGTCTCCTTGGCTGACCAAGTGTTTGTGAAGGCCGCTGACGGCAAGCAAACCGTGGCTGCCATGCTCAAGGCCGCCAACACAACTGTGAAGAGCTTCACCATGTTTGTGGTGGGCGAAGGCATTGAGAAGAAGGCCGACGACTTCGCAGCTGAAGTGGCCGCTCAAATGGCTGCTGCCAAGGGCGCGTAATTCGCTTTTTGCCCTGTTTGCCTCTGACTTATTCCATCCACTAAACCTACTACACCGGAGTTACCCATGACACAAGTACAACCAGCTCACAAGCGCATCTTGCTCAAGCTGTCTGGTGAGGCGCTCATGGGTGACGATCAGTTCGGCATCAACCGTGCGACGATCGAGCGCATGGTCTCCGAGATCGTTGAAGTCTCCAAAGTGGGTGTGCAGGTGGCGGTGGTGATCGGTGGAGGCAATATCTTCCGCGGTGTGGCCGGTGGCTCTGCAGGCATGGATCGCGCGACCGCCGACTACATGGGCATGCTGGCCACAGTGATGAATGCTCTGGCGTTGGCAGATGCCATGGACAAGCAAGGTCTGACGGCACGCGTGATGTCTGCGATTGGCATTGAGCAAGTCGTAGAGCCCTATGTGCGTCCCAAAGCGCTGCAGTACCTGGAAGAGGGCAAGGTCGTGGTGTTCGCGGCTGGGACAGGCAACCCTTTCTTCACCACAGATACAGCTGCTGCCTTGCGCGGCGCTGAAATCGGTGCGGAAGTGGTGTTGAAGGCCACCAAGGTCGATGGCGTATACACTGCCGATCCTGTGAAGGATCCAAGTGCCACTCGCTACACCAAGCTGGCATTCGATGAGGCCATCGGTCGCAATCTGGGCATCATGGATGCCACGGCTTTTGCTTTGTGCCGTGACCAGAAATTGCCTATTCGCGTATTCTCCATCGTCAAGCCTGGCGCTTTGCTGCGCGTGGTGATGGGTGAAGACGAGGGCACTTTGGTACACGCTTGATCAATTTAAAGCGACGACGGGCCTTCCTGGTGCAAACTTGGAAGGCCGTTTGCTTTCAGAGGTGATAACTATGACGATTGCTGACATCAAGAAAACGACAGAAACCAAGATGGGTCAGTCCCTCGAGGCATTGAAAAACAACCTGTCGCGTATCCGTACAGGCCGTCCCAGCCCTCAGCTGCTGGACGTGATCCAGGTCGAATACTACGGTTCGATGGTGCCCCTGTCCCAAGTGGCTAACGTGTCCTTGCTGGACGCCCGCACGCTGAGTGTGCAGCCCTGGGAAAAGAACATGTCGGCCAAGATCGAAAAGGCCATTCGCGAGAGCGATCTGGGCTTGAACCCTGCTTCCATGGGTGAATTGATCCGCGTGCCCATGCCGCCCATGAGCGAAGAGCGTCGCAAGGAAATGACCAAGCTGGCTCGCAATGAAGGCGAAGCATCGAAGGTGGCTGTGCGTAATTTGCGCCGTGATGCCAACGAAGCTGTGAAGCGTCTGGTCAAGGACAAAGAAGCTTCTGAAGACGATCAAAAGCGTTCGGAAGCTGATATCCAGAAGCTGACCGATAAGCACATTGCCGATATCGATGCTCTGGTGGCTGCCAAAGAGCAAGACATTTTGGCTGTTTAAGCCTTAACAGGCGGGGATTTTCAATGACCCAATTTGCCGTTGTTCCCCGCCATATTGCCATCGTCATGGATGGCAATGGGCGCTGGGCAAAAAAACGATTTTTGCCGCGTTTGGCTGGACACAGACAGGGTGTGGAATCCCTGCGCCGTTGTGTGCGTCACTGCATTGAGCGTGGCGTGCGCGTGCTGACGGTATTTGCGTTTTCTTCTGAAAACTGGAATCGGCCAGAAGACGAAGTCTCTGGCTTGATGAATTTGCTGGCCAGTGCACTGGCGCGTGAAGTGCCCAGTTTGCATGCCGAAGGTGTGCAGCTGCATTTCGTGGGCCTACGTGCAGGCTTGTCAGAGAAGGTCCAGCAGGGCTTTGCACAGGCTGAAAGCCTGACGGCTGACAACGAGCGGCTGGTGCTGAACGTGTGCTTTAACTACGGTGGGCGCAGTGACATCGTTCAGGCTGCAGCGCGCTTGGCAGCGCAAGGTGTGCCCATTACGGAAAGCAGTTTGCATGCCGCCATGGGGATAGCCCATGTTCCGGATCCTGACCTCATTATCCGAACGGGCGGGGAATTGCGTATTAGCAATTTCTTGCTGTGGCAGGCTGCATACTCAGAGCTGTTTTTTACCTCCGCTCTATGGCCGGATTTTGATGCAGGCGAGCTGGACGCTGCCATTGCTGACTTTGCGCGTCGCGAGCGACGCTTTGGCCAAACTTCTGAACAAATTTCACAGTCATCTGAGACACGGGTGACTGCTTAAGGGAGATCTCCCATGCTCAAGCAGCGTGTGCTCACCGCGTTGGTGCTTTTGGCGGTTTTACTGCCAGCACTTTTTGCCTCCAATCCCCTCGCATTTCAACTGATTGTGCTGTTGATGCTGGTCGCTGGAGCATGGGAGTGGGGGCGTATGAATGGCTTGCGCCCTGCCGCTAGCGTGGTAACTGGGGGCGTGATGCTGCTAGTGGCCTTGGGCACCTGGTGGTGCAGCAATGCCTGGGCTGTACCAAAATCAGTGTGGTTGCTGGCTGGAGCTGTTTGGGTGTTGGGTAGTGCGGCCTTGATCAAAGCGGGTGTGCCTGCATGGCAGCACGTTCCTTTGTGGGTGCGCTGGCCAGCAGGACTGTTGGCATTGTGGGTAGCTGGGCTGGCTATGGTGCAGGCACACGCAATGGGCGTAAATTTCTTGCTTTCCGTGCTTTCGCTGGTGTGGGTGGCAGATATTTTTGCTTACTTTGCAGGGCGTAGCTTGGGGTTGCGATGGACACGTCAAAAACTCGCGCCCTCGATCAGTCCCGGTAAAAGCTGGGAAGGGGCTTGGGGCGGTGCTCTCGGTGTGGTGATCGTGGCGTTTGTGTGGACTTGGGCGGACCAAGCCTGGGCTGCCGGTCACCCCAGTTTTTATACCTATCTCTATGAACAAAGTCCTTGGCTGCTACTGGTTGCTGCTTTATTTATGGCGGCCATGAGCGTCGTGGGGGACTTGGTGGAATCGTTGATTAAGCGCAGTGCAGGGGTAAAGGACAGCAGCCAATTGTTGCCAGGGCACGGTGGTGTGCTGGACCGTATTGACGCTTTGTTGCCCGTATTGCCTCTGGCCATGATGCTGACAAGTTTGGTGCAGTGATGAAACAACAATTGACCGTGTTGGGCTCGACAGGCTCTATTGGAACAAATACTTTAGATGTGGTGCGTCGTCACCTGGATCGTTACACCGTTTTTGCGCTGAGCGCCGCTACGCAGGTCGATTTGCTCTTGCAGCAATGTCTGGAATTCCAGCCGCGCTTTGCGGTGATGGCCAGCGCCGAGCATGCACGTGCTTTGGCACAGGCGCTCACCTTGCATGGCTCGAAAACCCAAGTTCTGCAGGAAGCCAATGCGCTGGAGGTGATCGCCTCTCATCCCGATGTGGATGCTGTGATGGGTGCGATTGTCGGGGCCGCAGGCTTGGCACCTTGCCTGGCAGCGGCCCAGGCGGGCAAACGCCTGCTGCTTGCAAACAAAGAAGCATTGGTGGTGGGCGGCGCTTTGTTTATGGACACGGTTCGTGACAATGGCTGTACTTTGCTGCCCATCGATAGCGAGCATTCAGCGATTTTCCAGTGTTTGCCAGAAGACCGCTCGACATGGGCTGCACGTGTCGATGCTTTGTTGCTGACGGCGTCAGGCGGGCCATTTCGCCAGCGCAATCCTTCTACGCTGTCGCAGATCACTCCGGCGCAAGCGTGTAACCACCCGAATTTCTCCATGGGACGCAAGATCTCGGTGGATTCGGCGACCATGATGAACAAGGCGTTGGAGGTGATTGAAGCGCGCTGGCTGTTTGATGTAGCGCCCGACAACATCAAGGTGGTGATTCATCCCCAGCAGATCATTCACTCTATGGTGCAGTTCAAGGATGCTTCCATCCTTGCGCAGTTGGGTACCCCCGATATGCGCGTTCCCATTGCCTGTGGACTTGCGTGGCCTGAGCGTATTGAAAGCGGTGTGGCGCCTTTGAATTTTCATCAACTGGCGGGCCTGACTTTTGAAGAGGCAGATGCACAGCGCTTCCCTGGTCTGCATTTGTCGTGGCAAGCGCTCAAGGCGCCAGAGGGAACCACGGCGGTATTGAATGCGGCCAATGAAATTGCTGTGGCTGCATTTTTGCAGGGGCAATTGCGCTTTGACCGTATCCATGCGGTGAACTTGGCCACTCTGGAAGCATTGCAACCATCTAAGCCGCGCTCGGTGGGTGATTTATTGGCGCTCAATGATGAGGCGCGTTCGGTGGCATCGCGTGTGCTGACGCGGATGGCAGCCTAAGTGCTAACGCCTGTGAAGGATTCATCGTGCTCATGACGCTCTTGGCTTTTATTGCTGCCTTGTGCATTTTGATCGCGGTGCACGAGTACGGTCACTACAAAGTGGCTGTCCTTTGTGGCGTCAAGGTGGAGCGATTTTCCATTGGTTTTGGTAAGCCGCTGTGGCGCTATCGACCCGCTCACAGCGACACCGAGTTTGTGTTGGCTGCCATTCCATTGGGCGGCTATGTACGAATGCTCGATGCGCGCAATGGAGACGTCGCAGAGCATGAGGCGCATCGAGCTTTTAACAACCAGCCGCTCAAGAAGCGTGCTGCCATTGTGGCTGCCGGCCCCATCGCCAATTTGTTGCTGGCGATCGCCTTATACAGCGTGGTTAATTGGATAGGGGTTGAACAACCGAAGGCGATTGTTGCTTCGCCCGAGGTGGGTACCTTGGCCTTCGATGCGGGCTTGCGCGGTGGTGAAGAGGTGTATGCGATCAAGGTGGGCGACGAACAAGCTGCTGCTATCCAATCGTTTGATGATTTGCGCTGGCATATCACCCAAGCCTTGGTTGAGCAAAGCTCGGTAACTTTGCACTGGCAAAAAGATGGTCGACAGCTGTCGGCTGACTTGCCGCTCGATAAGCTTTCTGCTCGCAATGTGGGTTCCGCGGAGTGGCAGCGTATTGGACTCACCGGACCGTGGACAGCGCCTGTGCTGGGTCAAGTGCTGGAGCAAGAAGCAGCGGCCCGTGCTGGGCTGCAAGCCGGCGACCATGTGGTACGTGTCAATGACACACCTATTGAGGATGCAGCGCAGTTGCGGCGGCTGATTCAGCAAGCGCCCGCCAGTGCTTCAGGGTTGGTGCAGCAATGGTTGATCCAGCGGGATGAAACACTTTTGCAACTCTCTGTGCACGTGCAAGCGGCACAGCACGAAGGCGTCTCTATTGGGAGAGTGGGGGCCTACATCGGTACACCTGCTGCGCAAACAGTGGTGCGCAAGGGCGCGCTGGAAGGTGTGGTAGATGCTGCGCGCAAGACATGGGAGATGTCGTGGCTTAGCGTGCAAATGATGGTGCGCATGTTGATGGGCCAAGCATCACTGGACAACTTGAGTGGGCCGCTAACCATTGCAGACTATGCGGGTAAGTCCGCAGGCCAAGGGTGGATCGCGTACGTTTTATTCTTGGCGCTGATCAGCGTCAGCTTAGGGGTGCTCAATCTGTTGCCGCTTCCAGTATTGGATGGTGGGCACCTGATGTATTATCTTTGGGAAGGTGTCACAGGGCATCCCGTGAGCGATGTTTGGATGGAGCGTCTCCAGCGGGTAGGCATTAGCCTTTTGCTTGTGATGATGTCCATTGCTTTTTTTAACGATATCAGCCGCATTTGGGGCTAATCAAGCCGAACCCTGATTGTTGGCGCCTGCTTTTGACTCATGAAACTTCCGTTTAATCGTTTTGGTGCGCGCACAGTCACAGCTGTCGCCGCACTGCTTTGCGCAGCCCAAGCTGCGTGGGCATTGGAGCCGTTTAAGGTTCAAGACATTCGTGTCGAGGGACTGCAGCGGGTGGAAGCAGGCACCGTTTTCGCCTCTATGCCCCTGCGAGTGGGCGACGAATACAACGACGAAAAAGGCGCAGCCGCCATTCGCTCTCTATTTGCTTTGGGTCTGTTCAAAGATGTTCGCCTAGAAGCCAGTGGTGATGTGCTGGTGGTGGTGGTGGAAGAGCGCCCCACCATCGCAGACGTTGAATTTGTGGGTACCAAAGAATTCGACAAAGATGCCTTGCAAAAGGCCATGCGCGATGTCGGCTTAGCGGAAGGTCGCCCTTTTGATAAGGCTTTGGCAGACCGGGCTGAGCAAGAGCTCAAGCGCCAGTACATCAATCGCAGCTTGTATGGCGCTGAAGTGGTGACGACAGTCACGCCCATTGAGCGCAACCGCGTTAATCTGACGTTCTCTGTGACGGAAGGTGAAGCTGCCAAGATCAACGATATCCGCATTGTCGGCAATCAGGCCTTCAGCGAATCGACGCTTAAAAAGCAGTTTGACCAAGATACTGGGGGCTGGCTGAGCTGGTACACCAAGTCGGATCGTTACGCGCGCAGCAAGCTCAATGCGGACTTGGAAACCTTGCGCTCTTACTATTTGCAGCGTGGCTACTTGGATTTCCGTATCGATTCGACCCAGGTTGCCATTTCGCCAGACAAGCAAAAAATTTCGTTGGTGATCAATATTCACGAAGGCGAAAAGTTTGTGGTCTCTGGCGTAGAGCTGGATGGGAACTACTTAGATCGTGAGGACGAATTCAAGTCCTTGGTCAAAATTCGCCCCGGCGCTCCTTACAACGCAGACGCGGTCGCTGAAACGACCAAGGCATTTTCAGACCACTTTTCCAAATTTGGTTTTGCATTTGCTCGTGTCGAAGCTGTGCCAGAAATTGACCGCGAGAACAACCGCGTGAATTTTGTGTTGCGTGCAGACCCTTCGCGCCGTGCTTATGTGCGCCGCATTCAGGTCTCTGGCAATGACAGAACGCGCGATGAAGTGATTCGCCGTGAGTTCCGCCAATTTGAGTCTTCATGGTATGACGGTGACAAGATCAAGCTGTCTCGCGACCGTGTGGACCGACTGGGTTTCTTCACCGAAGTGGATGTCGATACACAAGAAGTTCCGGGCTCTCCGGATCAGGTCGATCTGGTAGTTAATGTGAAGGAAAAGCCTACAGGTGCTGTCACGTTGGGTGCGGGTTTTTCTAGTGCAGAAAAAGTGTCGTTGAGCTTTGGTATTAAGCAAGAAAACGCATTTGGTTCCGGTAATTACCTGGGCTTGGATGTCAACACCAGCAAGTACAACCGTACG
>JBJEZV010000068.1:0-5076 GCA_051887595.1 Comamonas sp. | reverse complement strand
TCTCCTTTGGGACCATTGCGCTTGGCATGGGCAAACCCGATCCGTAAGCAACCGGGTGATGAGCTGCAAAAGCTTCAATTTCAAATTGGAACGTCTTTCTAATGAAAAACATGTATCGCACACTGGCAGTTTCTGCATTGCTGGGTAGCATGGCGCTGTCCGCCTATGCACAAGAGTTCAAGGCAGGCTTTGTGAATACGGATCGCATCTTCCGCGAGGCCAATTCTGCGAAAGCTGCACAAACGAAGCTGGAGCAAGAGTTTTCCAAGCGCGAGCGTGACTTGGTGACTGCAGGCAAGAACCTGAAGTCTGCTTCTGAAGCGTTTGAACGCGACGCTCCCACCTTGTCCGAGAGCCAGCGTATTGCCAAGCAACGTGAACTCGTGGAGCAAGACCGTGATTTCCAGCGTCGCAGCCGTGAATTCCAGGAAGATCTGAACGCACGCAAGAACGAAGAGTTGGCACGGGTGTTGGAACACGCCAATAAGGTGGTGCAGCAAGTGGCCGAATCGGAAAACTACGATGTGATCTTGCAAGAGGCTGTATACGTCAGCCCCAAGCATGACATTACCGACAAGGTGATCAAGGCGTTGAACGCCTCCAAGTAAACACGGATAAGGACATCCATTGATTGTTCAACTCGGACAAATCCTTGATGCCTTGGGTGGAGAACTGGTAGGAGGGACACGGGAGACAATGATTTCCCGTATCTCTCCACTAGAAACTGCAGAGCCTGGAGCGATCAGTTTTCTCAGCAATCCACGGTATGAAGCACAAATGGCCGCCTCTCAGGCGGCCTGTGTCGTTGTGGCACCTGCTATGCGAGCAGCTGCGGCTGCGCGCGGAGCGTGTATCGTCACGGCCAATCCTTACCTGTACTTCGCCAAGCTCACCCAGTGGTGGAAGGCGCAAAAAGCAGGGCCAAAGCCTTGTGGTGTGCATGCAAGTGCAGTGGTGCATGACACAGCTGAAATTGCGCCCGATGCCTGGATTGGTCCGCATTGTGTAATCGGTGCAGGTGTCAAGATCGGTGCGCAAACTGTGCTGCATGCGCGTGTCACGGTTTACGATGAGTGCGAGATTGGCGACCGTTGCTACATACATGCTGGTGTGGTGATTGGTGCTGACGGGTTTGGCTTTGCCAATGATGGCGGCCAATGGGTCAAGATTGAGCAGCTTGGCCGTGTGCGCATTGGCAACGACGTTGAAATTGGCGCCAATACCTGTATCGATCGAGGCGCTCTTGACGACACCGTCATTGAAGATGGCGTGAAGCTGGATAATCTGGTGCAAATTGCACACAACGTGCAAGTCGGCGCACACAGTGTGATTGCCGGAAACGCGGGCGTTGCCGGTAGTGCACGTATTGGGCGTGGATGCTCCATCGGCGGAGCGGCCAATATTCTGGGGCATCTGACGCTGGCCGATGGAACCAGTATTTCACCGACTTCCATGGTCACGCGTTCCATTCACCAGCCTGGCTTGTACACTGGAATTTTTCCGCTGCAAACGAATGCGCAGTGGGAGAAAAACGCTGCATCTCTGAAGCAATTGCATGCGCTGCGAGAGCGCATTCAAAAGCTGGAAAAAGCGCTGCAAGCGCAACACAGCAATAACGGAAATTCATAATGGATATTCACGCAATTCTCAAGCAACTTCCCCATCGCTACCCCTTCTTGTTGGTAGATCGCGTTGTTGAGCTTGAGAGCAACAAGCGCATCCGCGCCATTAAGAACGTCACATTCAACGAGCCTTTTTTTCAGGGGCACTTCCCTGGCCGTCCTGTGATGCCTGGTGTCTTGATGCTCGAAGCGCTGGCACAAGCTGCCGGTCTGCTGGCATTTGATGCCATGGGGCAAGTGCCGGATGAAAACAATATCTACTATTTCGTCGGTATTGACTCGGCACGCTTTAAGCGTCCCGTGGAGCCCGGTGATCAACTGATCTTGGAAGCTTCGATTGACCGCGTGCGTGGTGGCATTTGGAAGTTCAAGGGTGTAGCTCGTGTAGGCGATGAAGTGGCCTGCGAAGCTGAGTTGATGTGCACGATGCGCTATGTGGGTCCTGAAAAGCAGGCGTAATGAGCGGGAATATCCATCCAACGGCCATCGTCCATGAAGGCGCTGAGCTGCATGCATCTGTCACGGTAGGTCCCTACAGTGTCATTGGTGCCCATGTCAAAGTGGGCGCTGGTACGCGCATTGGCCCGCACTGTGTGATTGATGGTCGCACCACCATTGGTGTAGACAATCAAATTTTTCAGTTTGCGTCTTTGGGCGCTCAGCCCCAAGATAAAAAGTATGCAGGTGAGCCTACCGAATTGCTGATTGGTGATCGCAATACCATCCGGGAGTTTTGTACCTTTAATACGGGTACCAGCCAGGATGCAGGCGTGACCCGTATCGGCAATGACAACTGGATCATGGCGTATGTGCACATTGCACACGACTGTGTCGTGGGCAATCAAACCATTCTGGCCAATAACGCCACGCTGGCAGGGCACGTGCATTTGGGTGACTGGGTCATTTTGGGTGGCCTGACTGGCGTGCACCAGTTTGTGAAGATTGGCGCACATGCCATGGCGGGGTTTGCCAGTCGCGTAGCGCAGGATGTACCTCCGTTCATGATGATCGAAGGCAACCCGCTGGCAGTGCGTGGCTTCAATATTGAAGGGCTGCGTCGGCGTGGCTTTACGCCAGAGCGCCTCAAGGCAGTCAAGCACATGCACAAGCTGCTCTATCGGCAAGGTTTGACTTTAGAAGCTGCGCAACAAGCGATCCATCAATTGCCAGAGCATATGCCCGAGGCTGTGCAAGATATTAGCCTGATGCAGGATTTCTTGGCTTCCTCGACCCGGGGTATTGCACGATAAGCCATGTCTTTATCTGAGATTCAGCAACCTCGTGTTGCCATGGTGGCCGGCGAGACGTCAGGGGACTTGCTCGCCGGTTTGCTTTTGGATGGTATGCAGCAGCAGTGGCCGCACGTGCAGAGCTACGGTATTGGTGGCCTGCATATGCAACAGCGAGGATTCGAAGCCTTGTGGCCCAGCGAGCGTCTGGCAGTACATGGATACAGCCTGGAGCTGTTGATGCGTTTGTGGGACATCGTCTCCATTCGCAAGCAACTGCGCGCACGTCTATTGAACGATCGTCCAGATGTGTTCGTAGGCATCGATGCACCGGACTTCAATCTGGGCCTGGAGCAGGATTTGCGTGCAGCGGGCATCAAGACCGTGCATTTTGTCTGCCCCTCCATTTGGGCGTGGCGTCCGGAGCGGGTACACAAAATTCGTGCTGCGGCGGACCATGTGCTGTGTCTTTTCCCGTTTGAGCCAGCCTTGTTGGCGCAGCATGGGATTCCGGCCACTTTTGTGGGTCATCCTTTGGCGCAAGTCATTCCCATGGAGCCTGATCGGGCTGCAGCGCGTAGCCGTTTGGGGTTGTCGCAATCATCACAGGTGCTGGCCTTGCTGCCGGGGAGCCGCCGCGCAGAGGTGCAGTACATCGCTAAGCCTTTTATGCAGGCGGCAGCAGTGCTCAAAACGATGTTTGCAGACTTGGAAGTGGTGCTTCCAGCAGTACCTGCACTGCATGATCGGTTGCAGGCGCTGGCACGAGAGCTGGGTGTCGATAGCTGGCTGAAAATCGTGCGCGGACAGTCGCATGATGTATTGGCAGCTTGTGATTGCACCTTGATTGCCAGCGGCACAGCGACGTTAGAAGCAGCGTTGTTCAAGCGTCCCATGGTCATTTCTTACAACATGCACCCATGGAGCTACCGCCTCATGCAGCGCAAACAGCTGCAGCCTTGGGTGGGTTTGCCCAATATTTTGTGCTCCGATTTTGTGGTGCCAGAGTTGCTGCAAGACCAGGCCAGCCCTGCAGCATTGGCACAAGCAGTCGCGCAGTGGCTAGATCCTAGCGACAACGCCCGGGCACACGTGCGCAACGTTCAACAAAGATTTTCTGCTTTGCACAAAGATTTGTGCAAAGACACCACGACATTGTCAGCCCATGCCATCCAAAAAGTTATTGCAGCCTGAGCAAGGGTGCCTGCAGTGGCACCCGCCGGGCTTAGTAGCGGGTGTCGATGAAGCTGGACGTGGCCCTTTGGCAGGGCCTGTGGTGGCCGCAGCCGTGATCTTGGACGATCTCAATCCCATCGCAGGGCTTGCGGATTCTAAAAAGCTCACACCAACGCGGCGTGAAAAACTGTTCGATGAAATTCGCGCCAAAGCCCTGTGTTTTTGCATCGCGCAAGCATCGGTAGAAGAAATCGACCGCCTTAATATTTTGCAAGCCACCATGCTGGCCATGCAGCGAGCAGTACAAGGCTTACGGCTCAAGCCTGCTTTGGTGCAGGTGGATGGCAATCGCTTGCCAGTGTTGGAGGTTCAGGCGGAGGCCATCGTCAAAGGGGATGCCAAAGTGCAGGCTATCTCCGCCGCTTCTATCTTGGCCAAGGTGCACCGCGACCGTTGGTGTGAAGCGTTTGATCGGGTCTATCCGGACTACGGCTTTGCCGCTCACAAAGGTTACGGCACTGCTGCCCATTTGCAGGCACTCAACACCCTGGGGGCAACGCCTGAACACCGTCGCAGCTTCGCGCCTGTGACCCAAGTTATCCATAGATTTGCAGTGCAAGGCACTGCGTCGGCCTTGCTATGAACATCACAGAAATCAGTTCCCGCGATAACGCGCTCGTCAAAGAACTGCGCCGCATGTCGCGCGAAAGCGGCATGTACCGCAAACTGGGGCACGTGTGGCTGGAAGGCGATCACCTGTGCCGTGCAGCCTTGGCACGCGGACTGCATCCCAAAGTAGCGGTTTTTGCCAAGTCTTTTTGGCCCCAGGTGCCTCCCGGATGGGTCGACGGCGCGCAAAGAGTGGTTGTGCTGGATGACGCCGTATTTGCCGACATCAGTGGTCTGGAGTCTCCTGCGCAAATGGGCTATGTAATGCCTTGGTCTGCCGATGCACAGATACTTCCTGAGGCTGCCACGGTGGTGCTCGATCGTGTGCAGGACGCGGGTAATGTGGGCTCCATCTTGCGTTCCGCATCTGCCTTTGGTTT